>CAZKGB010000155.1:0-6484 GCA_964551935.1 uncultured Lentimicrobiaceae bacterium
CATTAATCCTACCGATGAGCTTATTGACTCTTTAGCACCTGATTCATGGTTTTCGGTTTCAACCATCGGTAATGCGCTGACAGTTCAGCGAAACACACACATCTGTTACCGCGCCAACTTATCCATTTACAATCTCCTGGGGCAACTCATTTACACCACACGGTTGAGTGATACCCAAAAGTCAACTTACACGATAGATGCTCCACAAGGTTATTATCTGGTAACCATTCAAACAATCAACCATCTGTTAACGGTTAAAATATTTCTATCAGGTTAAGAGTAAAACAATTGAATAAAGTATTTTTTGAAGATTTTAAATAAAAACCCTATATTTGTATAAAAAATGAAGCTTATGAACAAATTATCGACCTTCTCAACCATGTTTGCAGCAGTATTAATTTCACTGCTTAGTGTTAACCTGTATTCACAGGAACTTGAAGTAACACCGGGAACCCTGTTGTTTAAAACCAACCCGGGATCGTCGCAAACGCAACAAATTTTTGTTAGAAACAAAGCAAAAACAGAACAATCTTTTGTATTTAACCTGGGCGACTGGTTAACCGACGAGCATGGAGAAGTTAAGTACCTTGCTCCGGGCACGACAGCACGTTCGTGTACCGACTGGATCACCGTTTCGCCTTCGCTTGTAACATTGCAACCCAACGAATCGGTAAAAGTAAATGTAACCATGCTGGTACCTAACGACAACTCATCCACTAAGTGGGCTGTTCTTTTCGTTCAGTCGGCTGTTGAAAAAACAGGGGCTAAAGCAATCGACAAAGATGTTCAGATGGGATTAAAAGTTTCCGCTCGTATCGCCATTCCCATTTACCAGTCACCCGATGTAAATCAGCTTTATAAAGGAACCATCAACGGGTTAACCGAAACCATTAACGATGACGGTACCCGGACTTACAAAACCCAGGTAATCAATACGGGAGATAAAATACTTGATTGCAAGGTATATTTTACCGTTTCAAACCTGGATAATGCTGAAGAGACAAACTCAAATCCCATTGAGTTTTCGCTACTTCCGGAATCAAATAAAAATATTGAGTTTACCACTGACAAGCCACTTGCCAAAGGGAGATACTCTGTAGCAGCCGTGTTGGATTATGGTTACAACGACGAGCTTGAAGGGGTGCAACTCGACGTGGAGGTAAAGTAGAAAACTTTATGGCAAGGTTTTACTTGATCTCCCTGCTTTTACCCCTCTTATTCTCGATAAACAGTGCTGCTTTTTGCCAAACGCAGAATGTGGTTGATACTACCTATTTTTATAATGGGAGCAGGATAAAATCTATTGTTTCGCTTAGCATTGAAAATGATACCGTTAGAGACGGATTAGCCAGATTTTATTATGTAAACGGTCAGCTTTGGCAAGAAGGGGTTTACAAAAACGGGAAATTGGATGGCGAATGGAAAATTTACTACCCCGACGGTGCCATAAAAAATATTTTACATTATTCCGATGGAACGAAAAACGGAGCCGTAATCAACTATTACAACAATGGGGTTGTTAAACTTAAGGGTAATTATTCAAAGGGTTCATTAAACGATACGGTAACCTTGTATTACCCTTCAGGAGTTAAGCAGGAAGTAAGGGTTTACAAAAACAACAAGCTTAATGGTTTTACTACCGGATACAATCCTAACGGAAACATTAGCTACCGGCTTAACTTTATCGATAGCATTCAAAACGGTTTGTTTGAGCGCTATTACCCTTCGGGAAAGATAAAAGAGAGAGGTACCATGTTAGGGCGCAAGTTCTACGGAGCGTACAAATCGTACTACGAAAACGGCCGGATTGAAAAAGAGTTCGAATATAAGGGCTATTCGATTGATGGTTCATATAAGGTGTATTACGACAACGGGAAATTAATGATTAAAGGCCAATACGACCATGACAAACCGGTTGGCGAATGGGAACAACTGTATGACGATGGCAGCCTGTATGAAAAAGGCCTTTATAGAGAAGGAAAGCGGCAGGGAAAATGGATTTCCTATTACAGCGATTCTGCCATTTACATGGAAGGTTACTACCTTAACGGATTAGCAGAGGGAAAATGGATTGTCTACTACCCCAATGGTAAAATAAAGCAGCAAGGCAATTTTGTTGGCGGAAAGGCAAACGGATTGTGGACCTTTTATTTTGAAAACGGACAGGTAAAAATGAGAGGAAAATATATTGACGATAAGAGTCAGGGACATTGGGTAACCTACTATGAAACAGGCAAGGTTAAGCTTGACCTGTATTACAAATCAGGGATGCTTGACGGAATTCTTACCGCGTATGACGAGGAGGGAAATATTGCCGAGCAGGCCGAATATAAAGACAATCATCTGGTTCGTCAGATTCGATAATATATTTTAAATTTATTATGGAGGCAGGAAAACTTTTTAAATGAAAACAGGAACAAAAATACTGGTTGTTTTATTTGCTCTGTTATCGGTTAATGTTAAATCGCAAGACATACCACCACCCAATCCCGGGCTGGTAATAAACATTGTTTCAGGATACAGTGTTTCATTTAATTTTGACGAGATGACCGAATACAAAAACGGTATAATGAACGGGGGACAATCAACCTTTATTCGTATCGGTGCTATTATGGACTGGAAACTTCAGTTTTCTGCCGACCAGTCAATTTTCTATGGCGAAAACAATCCGTCAAATCAAATGGAGCTAAACAACGTGGGGGTTGTAGTGGTATCAACGGGAACCAATCAGGATGACGGTTCAAACATCATCAACTATGCTAAAACCGCTCCCATTGCCCTTGATGATGTTGCTATAACTTTATTAACAAAAGGCAGCAGTACCAACAAAGGGTATGGTACCCGAAACGCGTTCACGTTAAACTGGGAGATGGGTACCCAACGAGGTAACATGAACAATCAAAGTCTTTTGGAGCAGATGATAGCTTCCGACACCTATACTATAAATATTACTTTAACGCTAACACCTTACAGATAAAGGAAAACCTATGAAAAAAATTCTTATCATCGACGATATTAACACTAACCTTTTGCTCATAAAATCTATTTTAGCAAAGCACTTTCCTGACTACGAAGTATTGCTGACCGACTCAGGTAAAAAGGGATTGGTAATAGCCAGGGAGAAAAAACCGGAGACTATTTTACTGGATATTTTTATGCCGGAAATTGATGGCTATGAGGTATGCCGGACACTGAAAAACGACACAACAACGAGTAATATTCCCATACTGATGGTTTCGGCTTACGGCGACAATACCGACGTGAGGGTTAAGGGACTGAATGTCGGTGCAGATGCTTTTATTTCAAAACCATTTAATAATGCCGAACTGGTTGCACTTGTAAATGTGATGCTGCGCATAAAGCACTCCGAAGATTTATTAAGAGTTCAAAATGAGGCACTAAAAACAACAGTCCTCAAGCTAAGAGAGGCAGAAAAAACCCGAAAGAAAAATTTAAGTAAAATAAATAATTATCAAAAACAATTAAGAGCCTTAAATGCCGATTTGTTAAAATCGGAAGAAAAAGAACGCAAAACCATAGCGGGATTTCTCCACGACGGAATTGGCCAAACTCTTTCAATAGCCAATATAAAACTAACCTCGTTGTTAAACCGTAATTTGTCTCAACCGGTAAAAAAGGCAATTGCCGAAACCTCTGATTTGATAAACAACGCCATTGCCGAAACAAGGCTTTTAACCTACGATTTAAGCCCTCCTATTTTGTATGAATTGGGGTTAATTCCTGCCATAAAATGGAAGCTGGAGCAAATTAGCAACAAGGCATCCATAGAAACAGCGTTTTATAGTAGTGAAAACCAAATTGCACTTGATTCGGAAATAAGCATCCTGATCTTCCGAATCGTTACAGAACTATTTATCAATGTTTTAAAACATGCTGAAGCAACAAAAATTAATGTAGCCGCCAAAAAACTAAAAAATAAATACTATATTTCAGTCGTCGATAACGGAAAAGGTTTTTATTTAAGGAACCCGAAGGAGCTAAACAGACAGTCAGGATACGGTTTATTTAGTATTTTTGAGCGAATGGAATCGATAGATGGAAAGTTTAAGATCAATTCAAAAGTGGGTACGGGAACTCATGCTGTACTTATCATTCCCGAAAAAAGTTAAAACATCACCACCTTGAAAATAAAAGTATTAATAGCAGATGATCATCAACTATTTCGTGAAGGACTGATAAACTTATTATCAGAATCACCCGATATTGACTTGATTGGCTATGCCGACAACGGAAAAGATGCTTACGAAAAAGCTGTTATTTATAATCCAAATGTTATTTTGATGGATATAAGCATGCCTGTTATGGGTGGTGAAGAAGCAACACGTCTGGTAAAAAAACAGATACCGGCTATTAAGATCATTGCCCTCACGATGCACTCCGACAAACACTACATTAAATCGATGCTTGAAGCCGGTGTTGACGGCTACCTGTTTAAAAACTGTACCTACAACCAACTTATCGAAGCCATCAAAACGGTTGTTTCAGGTAAAAAATATTTGAGTGGTGACATTACCGAAACATTAATCGACGATTACCTGAATCAGGAAACAGGTAAAGAAAGCGAAGATAGTGATCTTACCGAACGCGAATTGGAGGTGCTAAAACTTTACGCCGAAGGTAAAACAACACGCGAAATTTCGGAAACTCTTTTCGTTAGTATCAAAACCGTGGGAACCCACCGTCAGCATATTATGGAAAAACTCGATATTAAAACAACAGTTGAAATGATTAAATACGCGTTAAGAAAAGGTATTATCTCACTAGATTAAAGAGGGTTATCTTTTTTTCTTTTGTTTATTTTCACAAATTGTTTTACTACTTCCTTTAGAATATCAGTTTTTCTGAACCCCAATATCAGCAAAAGCCCTATTTACAGTTCTCTAAACCATTGTACTTTTATACCATCAAAAAAATATAGCCGTAAACTGAATTCTCAAACAATAAAAAAGTTTAAGCCATGAAGAAATTTACATTTATCTTAATTCTCGCGTTGACAGGTATCGCTTTCAACGCACAATGTCAAACAGATGCCGAAACGGTTAACTTTACTGCCGTTCTAAGCTCCGTTTTAAACCTTAACGTCACAGGCGGCGGAACACAAACAGCCACCTTCGATACGCCGGACAAGTATAACTTGGGGATTGATGCTGTGGGAACCACCACGGTAACCATGGAGGCAACATCAAACTGGAAGCTGGAAATTAATGCAGCAGATTTTACCGATGGAGCATCAGCAACCATCCCGATAAACAACTTGGGAGTTTGGTGTGAAGCAACCGGCGCACATACCATTGGCGCAGAGGTTACCTGCTCGAACACTTCTTTGGCCACCGCCATGGGGCTATCAAGCACCGACCAGCTTTTATTAGACAATGGATCAGGAAATAGTGGGGACGCCAGCGATAATGCCTTCAACCTGAACTGGACCATGGGAACAATGCAAGGCACCATGAACACCAGCAGTATTTTTCAACAGTTATCAGACGGTACTATCGCCAACCTTGGAACATTCACAACAACAGTGAATTTAACGCTAACGGCTTTACCATAACCCGTTTTTATTCGTTATCGAGAATGGAGGGGACAGTTTATCTGTTCCCTTTTTTTTGCTGCTGATTGTAAAATTGTGTAATTTTGAGATTATGGGAAAAGGCTGTGGATATATATTATTGTTGATACTTATTCTGCCGTTTTCAGCCCCTGCTCAGGAAACCAACCTAGAGATGAGTATGGAGGCCCGATTGGAACCGGTATTAATGTTAAACATCAACCCTGATACTAAAATTGAGTTTGGCATTAAAAAGGTCAACGACAATTTATACGAAATAACCAAAAAGCCCGATGACATTAATTTTAGTGTTGAATCAACAGGTAACTGGAATTTGAGTATATCTTCTGCCAATGCCTATTTTACCGATGTTACCGATTCAACAAAAAAAATTCCTGTCGATTTTTTGGGTTACACCATCGAAAACCGTGGTAACAACTGGGATAACGGTATTTTTTCGCACATCGCCAACCGCTCCAAAGATACCATCCTGCCATTAAAACCGGAAAAAACACTGGTTTTAATAAACGGAAGAAGAAACAACATCGGAGGCCACAGCCGAAACTCGTTTGTTTTACGATGGAAATTTATTTTTGAAGACGAACTGAGCAAGATGGTGGAATTTTCCAATCTATCTATTCAGGATGGCTATTACATCGATGGTTTTTATATTACCCTTTCCGAAAGCAAAACACATTACAAAAAATAGTCGATGTGCGAGGACAACAAAATATCCGGGCCTCTGGGGGCATTTCTTATGCCGATATTTTTCATTTTGATATCTTTTGCTACCTCTTCTGCTCAGTCCACAACCAATCCTCCAATGCTGGAAACCTCGTTTGTTAAAAGCGAAATCAAACAAAAAAAAGGAGCCCTCAGTTTTAACGTGGTTCGTATTCGAAACAATACCGACAA
>CAZKGB010000156.1:0-6468 GCA_964551935.1 uncultured Lentimicrobiaceae bacterium
TACTATAAATTTTTACTTTATAATTTGTACCGGTAGTTTGGCCTGAAGGAATGTCCCATGAAAATGTTGTACCGGTAGCATTGTTTTGTATTGTGGAATTAAAACTGCCCCCTTTCCAGAGTTCAATATTAACAGCTTCAGGTAAATCGTCATTCCAGGAAATCAGGTAGCTGCTGCCCGTCTGCAAGACCTCTCCACCGTTTGGTTGAATAATCGTTACAAAGGTTCCGGCAGAAGCTGCTATGGTAAAGTTTGCATCACTGAAATCTTTTAATGCACCATCCACTGTACTATAAATTTTTACTTTATAATTAGTTCCGGGCGTGGTTGTTGTTGGAATATCCCATGAATACGTTGAACCGGAAACGTTAGAGGCAATAGTAGAAGAAAAAGATCCACCTTTCCACAATTCGATATTAACTGTTTCCTGAAAATCATCGTTCCACGAAATTAAATGCGAAGTCCCTCTGGCCCAAGTTTCTCCTCCGTTAGGCTGATAAATAGCAACATAAGTACCGCCTGAAGCCGTGATATGGAATTTAGTATCACTTTTGTCATAAAGATGGGTTGGATCGAGCGTGCTTCGTACATATATTCTGTAATTGTTTCCTGTTGCCAGCGTAGGATCGATGGCCCACGAATAGGTAGATCCTGTAACATTGGTGGCAATATCACTCACTTTGGTACTTCCCTGATACAATTCAATATTAACCGGTTCCGACAAATCATCGTTCCATGAAATAAGATGGGCTGTTCCTCTGGCCCAACTTTCTCCACCATTAGGTTGAATTACTTCAACAAAACTACCTGCCGAGGCGGTAATATGAAATCTTGAATTACTTCTGTCGTACAGATGAGTCGGATCAAGGGTACTGCGAACATAAATCTTGTAGTTATTGGCTGTTGTAATGGTTGGGTCAATGGTCCACCAATAGGTTGAGCCAACAACGTTTGTAGCAATATCTGCAACCTTAGTACTTCCTTTATACAGCTCAACATTAACAGGCTCTGTTAAGTCATCGTTCCATGAAATGAGATGGGTTGTTCCTCTGGCCCAACTTTCTCCGCCATTAGGTTGATAAACCTCAACAAAGGTACCCCCCGAAGCTGTAATCCGGAAATGCCCGTTACTTCTGTCGTACAGATGAGTCGGATCAAGGGTGCTACGTACATAAACCCTGTAATTATTAGCAACTGTTTGCGTTGGATCGATAGTCCACGAGTAGGTGGACCCCACCACATTGGTTGCAATGTCACTCACTTTGGTGCTTCCTTTATACAATTCAATATTAACAGGTTCCGGAATATCATCATTCCACGAAATAAGGTGTGTTGTTCCCCTGGCCCATCTCTCTCCACCATTGGGCTGATACACTTCAACAAAAGTACCGGCAGAAGCTGATATTTTAAACCGGCCACTGGTAGCAGGGGGTGTAGTGGCATTGGGGACTGTTGAAGAGACCCTGATTTTATAAATTTTAGAGTTATTGGCTAGCCCTGTCGGGATAGTCCAATACAAAGTGCTGCCGGTAGTAGAAGCCGAAATGACAGAATATGGTGTGTTATTTTTTAACAGTTCAACCGTAACAGGAGCCGACAAGTTATCATCCCATGAAATTAAATAGGTACTTCCTTCCGCCCAGGTTTCATTTCCGGTTGGTTGCTCCATGGTAATAAAGCCGCCAGCCTGATCCACCAGCTTAAACCTGTGTGCACTTCTGGAATAATAGCTTGGTGCCAGATGACTTCTGACTTTAATTTTGTAACGATGTCCGATAGCATAACCGGTTGTATTCCAGTAATACGTTGAACCTGATACGTCAGATGCAATAGTGGTATAGGTTGAACCATTGTTGTCGCTAACCAAAACATCAACTCCATTGGAAAAATTATCAACCCATGAAATAACATAAGTACCACCTACAGTCCATTCAATGCCTGGATCTGTTGGTTGAAGAAGCGTAATGGAAGGCGTTTGTGCCTTTACTTCCATGCTTGAAAACAGGAATAAAGCCATAAAGCTTAAACCGAGTGAATAAAATATTTTTTTCATGACTGTAAAATTAAGTTTAGACCATTCAATATCAAATGCTTCAATATTTATACCAATATGTGCATCATTTAGTTATTTAATTAGTTACAAAATAAACCAGTTGTCTCAAGTAAGCTTTTTTTCCATTTTTGACATCTTTTTTACAAAAAAGAAACTCATTTAAAGTACCCTTTACAATAAGATTATCAAGGTAAAAAAACGCTCGCTATAAAAATAGCGAGCGTTTTTTGTTTATTTACACAATACCGTAAACCGGTTAATGTTGAATAATCATTTTCTTAGTCACCCTGTTTTTATCCGAGGTAGCTACTACAAAGTAAATCCCATCGCTCAAACGGGTAGTTGACAGGGTTGTGGTTGGTGAGTTGGTTTGCAACTCCATAACCGGTTTGTTAAACCTGTTAAATACCTGAAGCGTGTATCCATTATCGCTACGCATGTTTTCCATATTAACGGTAACCTGATTGTTAGCAGGATTCGGGTAAACCGACATCATGGTTTGCGGTACAATCTCAAAATAATTATCGCTGAAATCATGCAAATTAGTACTGTCTAATGTACTGTAAACTTCAACTTTGTAGTGTGTACTTGGCGATTGTGTTACCGGAATAGTCCAGGAGTAAGCCGAACCTAAAACATTGGTTGCAATATTAGAGTCCCAACTACCATTTTTAAATAATTCAATATTTACACCTTCCACAAAATCATCATTCCACGAAATCCAATAGCTTGTACCGGCTGCCCAAACTTCACCTCCATTGGGTTGTAATACCTCAACAAAGGTACCGGCTGAAGCAGTAATGTTAAAGTTACCATCGCTATCATCATTTAAATTCAAACTGTCCAGTGTGCTGTAAATCTCAACTTTGTAATAATCAGGATTTATTGATGTGGGAATATTCCACACATAAGTAGAGCCTAAAATATCCAAACCAATGGTATCAATAATAGTAGAACCATGTTTCAATACTAGGTTAACACCTTCGGGAAAATCATCATTCCAAGAAATCAAGTGTGATGTTCCTCTGGCCCAACTTTCGCCTCCATTGGGTTGGTAAACTTCAATATAGGTTCCTGTTGAAGCAGTAATACTAAAGTTGCCGCCATTATCATATACATGGGTTGGATCCAATGTACTGCGAACATAAATTTTATAACTTCCTGTTGCCAACGCATTATCAATAGACCACACCCAGGTAGTTCCTACAACATTGGTATCCAAAGTTGTATAGGTTCCGGCTGAAACGTCATACAATTGAATATAAACTTTCTCAAAAACATCATCATTCCATGAAATAAGGTGACTAGTACCTCTGGCCCAGCTTTCGCCTCCAGCGGGTTGGTAAACTTCAATATAGGTTCCTGTTGAAGCAGTAATACTAAAGTTGCCGCCATTATCATATACATGGGTTGGATCCAATGTACTGCGAACATAAATTTTATAACTTCCTGTTGCCAACGCATTATCAATAGACCACACCCAGGTAGTTCCTACAACATTGGTATCCAAAGTTGTATAGGTTCCGGCTGAAACGTCATACAATTGAATATAAACTTTCTCAAAAACATCATCATTCCATGAAATAAGGTGACTAGTACCTCTGGCCCAGCTTTCGCCTCCAGCGGGTTGATAAACTTCAATATAGGTTCCTGTAGATGTAGTAACATTAAAGTTACCACTATAATCATATACATGGGTAGGGTCTAATGTACTGCGAACATAAATACTATAACTTCCTGCCGTAAGAGCATTGTCAATGGTCCAGTACCAGGTAGTTCCCACAACATTGGTGTCCAAAGTTGTATAGGTTCCGGCTGAAACATCATACAATTGAATATATACCGGTTCAAAAACATCATCATTCCATGAAATTAAATGTGTAGTTCCTTTTGCCCAATGTTCTCCTCCAGCAGGTTTGTAAACATCAACATAAGTTCCAGAAGAAGCAATGATATCGAAAGCTCCACTTTCTGCTGGCGTAGTGGTTGCACCGGTAACAGTAGAAGAAACTTTGATTGTGTAACCCGTTCCGGCATACCCTGTTGGGATTGTCCAAGACAGGGTACTTCCTGTAGTTGAGGAGGATAATGTTGCAACTGCTGAAGCACCTCCTTGGAATAGCTCTACTTTAACCGGCTCAGTCAGGTTATCATTCCAAGAAATCAAATAGGTGTTGTTTTCCGACCAAACTTCACCCCCGACAGGTTGCTCCATGGTTATATAGCCATTTGTTTGGTCAACCAAGCTAAAAGTATGACTACTCATATCATAATAACTGTTTGCCAGCGTACTTTCAACTTTAATTTTGTAGTTAGTACCTAAATTAACACCCGTTGTGGTCCAATAATACACAGAACCCAAAACATTTGTTGCAATGGTATCAAAACTAGCACCATTATCAGCTGTTAAAAGGATGTCAACTCCATGGGGGAAATTATCTACCCACGAAATAACATAAGTACCACCTACTGTCCATTCGATACCCGGGTCAGTGGGCTGAAGCAGTGTGATGGTAGGTGTTTGAGCCGAAAGTCGTAATCCTGAAAAAAGAAAAACAACCAAGGCGAAACTAAGAAAATAAAATTTTGTTTTCATGATCGAGAATATTTAATGATATTATTTTATTAATGACAATGTTAACGTTTGTACGCGGTTATTATAATAGAGTTTCAAAAAATACAAACCGGTTTTTAATCCTTCTAAAGAGATTTGAATATTTTGAACACCCGGATTCAAATAATTGCTAACAGGGTTTTTTATTTCCCTGCCATTTATATCGTAAAGGGTGGCACGCACAAAAGAATAATCGTTTAGTTTAAAATGCAAATTGGTACTATTGTTAAAAGGGTTTGGATAGCAAATTGCAACTTCTGCATCAGCAGAATTATCTTCTACCCCGACTAACATTGATGAGTAACTGGCATTGCATGAATAGCCAAAATAGACCTCTGTTTTTGCAGCATAGCTATAAAACATTTCCAAAGGTGCTTCCTGATTTTGTGCCCAGCTTCCACCTTCCCAATAATAATAATTTCCTGATAAAGCATTACCATAATCATCGTACCCGTATTGTTTCATATAGTTGTTAACCCAGTCGCCGTTATCCCAAACAGAAGCAATTTCGGTTTCTACAGCTCCATACTCACCATAACTGTAATAATGCTTTTCAAAATTAACCCAGTCGTTATTCAACCATTGTTTGCCAATACTACTCTCCAAATAATCAAGGTCGGTGTAACTATAGGTGTAATACAAGTTGTTAACCCAAACCGAATCATTCCAGATTTTGTTTAAATCCATCGTTTTTTTATTGGCTTCGTTGTACGTGTTGGTATCTTTGGAAATATGAACCCAAACTCCGCTTTCCATTTGATCATAAACAACCGTAACCATATTATTATTGGCATCATAAGTATGAACATATTGCTGGTCTTCGCGCCACGCACTCGCCTGCCACACCTCTCCCAATGCAGTGATGAGGTTGTTAAAATCGTCGTAAGTATAAATCTCTTTAGTTAAGTTCGCCCAGTCTCCATCAGTCCACACTTGTGTAATATGCGATACAACCTTGCCTCCTGTATTGTACATATAGGTATCCATTTCGTTGTATTTCCACACATCATCTTCCCAAATTTCGGACAATGTACTTAATAAATTATTTGCTGTTGAATATGAATTGGTAGTTCTGCTTGAATTAACCCATTCGTTATTACT
The DNA here is from genome assembly GCA_964551935.1 of uncultured Lentimicrobiaceae bacterium. Taxonomy (GTDB): domain Bacteria; phylum Bacteroidota; class Bacteroidia; order Bacteroidales; family F082; genus B16-G9. The sequence goes on from CAZKGB010000156.1 coordinate 5,769, forward strand.
CCAATATTTCCAAACCGAAGTAAGTTTATTTCCTGCCTCATCGTAAGTACACTCTTCAAGTGTTGAATTTTCCCAACTACCGTTTTGTTCAATTTGGGTTAAAGTACTTAACCGGTAACCCTGAATCGAGTACGTGTAGGTGTATTTTTTGGGAGAAGAAGAGACGGAATGAACAGTAGCCGTGTCAATAACAAATATTAAACCGTCCTCGCGGTTTGTTTTGTTGTTTTTGCAATAATTAACCGGGTTAAACGTTTGAATGTAGTCGTAATAATACTGCAAATAATTATTTGTTGAAACGCTTTCATGTTCTTTTTGGCTGTTAATATTATCAACAGTAACGTTTTGGCCGCAAAGCACTGAGGCCGAAAACAGCATTATTGATAGTAACTTAAGAGAAAACCACCATTTGCCACGCGCCTGGTAATCAAGCGTATATAAAGCTTTTTTCATTTATTAACCGTTAAATAATTGTTATCGAAAACACAAACATGCAAATATAGTAATTTGTTTTCTTTTAAACAAGTAATTTGAGTTTAAATCTTGTATAAATAGGGGGTTTGCAAGAATGGGAGAATTTTTCGTTTATTGAAAAATAAGAAAATTTAACACTAAATTCAGCGGTTAAAATCTTCTTATAAAAACATTAGTACAAATCTTATCATAACTTTGTCGCCAAAATAACTGTTTGAAATTCCAT
>CAZKGB010000157.1:0-6461 GCA_964551935.1 uncultured Lentimicrobiaceae bacterium
AACCTCCTTATTTATTATGGTATCGTTAACTTTACTGGTTTCAAACCATGTGCTCAAATCAACGGCATTTAAATAGTGTTGATGAAAATAGGTGTAGCCGTTAATAACCGTTTTGTCTTTGTAGGGATAGGTGGTTTCGTCAAGCTCCACTTGAGGGATATTTATCAGGTAAGAATTCGAATCGTTTTTCATAAAAAGTTCGATGGCATCCTGGCCGTAAACATCAAAACCATATTTTGCCAGCTGATAGAAAAATCCGCGGGTAAACTTTTTTAGGAAAATTGAATCATCAATGTTTTTTATATAAACCGAACGCTCCCAAAGCAATGAATCTTTTTGCTCTTCGGTAAGATTGTCCGGCAGGCTATCGAGCAGCCAGGTTTTCTGATTTACTTTATAAATGTATTCAGGGGAGAAGACCAGCGCGCTTTTTTTTCCGGGTTGATATACAAACTTCTTTGCCAGCTTTTTTTCGGGGTTGCAGCCATAAAAGAAACCGGCTGTCAAAACAATTACCAAATTCAGGTAAAGGGTAGCAGGTTTTGATATCCGGAAAGTACAACTCATCATTCGATTTAACTTTGGGCAATTTTGTTTAACTCTTTTCCAAAGTTCATGCCATATTCAATGGCTTTCTCCGCCTCTTCATCACTGGGTCCGAATTTTACAAAAACACCTTCACCAAAGTAATTCAATTTAAGGTTTGTTAAACTGGTTTCCAGTAATTTTTTGTTTTCGCCACTCCAGCCGAAGGAGCCAAACCCTCCGGCCAGTTTGCCTTTATCGCGGTAAGGGTTAATGAGCGAAAAGAGTTTGTAAATGGGTAACAGTATATTTTGATTGATAACAGGACTTCCCACAATAATGGCAGCACTTTGAGTGAGTTTCATATCCAAAACACCCAAGGGCAATTGCTCAATATCGAGGACTTCAATTTCAAAATCACCGGCTTTTTTTAATCCCTCGGCAATGTATTCGGCAATAACTCCCGTTTTGTGGTAAGCTGAAACATACGGAATAAAGACTTTGTTTTTATGGGGTTGCGCAATAAATTTTTCCGACCACATTTTGGTCATATCGATAAATCGTTTCCAGTTTTTCCGCAGCGTGGGACCATGGCCGGGTAGAATCATCTCTATTTCCAGATCTTCAATTTTTTCGATGGCTTTGAGCATAAATTTACTGAAAGGCTTGATAATTACATCAAAATAGTAACGAAAAGCGGGGTTAAAATCGTCCACCATGTCGTCAAACATTCGTTCGTCGGCAAAGTGAGAGCCAAACGAATCGCAGGTGAAAAGAAGTTTTTCATCTTCAAGGTAGGTGTACATGGTGTCGGGCCAGTGCAGGTTGGGTGCTGAAATAAAGCGAAGGGTTTTATTTCCTAAATCAAGGGTGTCGCCATCTCTTACTACAAGATGCTTAAAATCTTGGTGCAGCATATCTTTTAAATACTTGATGGCAGCAACACTGGCTACCACCGTGGCGTTGGGTGCGATGTTAAGCATGTTCTTCAGGTTACCCGAATGATCCGGTTCTGTGTGGTTAAGAATAATGTACTCAATATCTTCGGGATTTGTTACTGCTCTAACCTTGGCTTCGTAATCTTCCCAAAAGGTCTCTTTAGAGGTGTCGATAATGGTTTTTTTATCGGCGTCGATAAAATAGGAGTTGTAGGTTGAACCGTATTCGGTGGTCATTACCACATCAAAGGTTACCAGGCCGTAATCGAGGATACCAATCCATTTTACGTCCTCGGTTACATCGATTATTTTATTGTTTTTCATTGCTTTAACAATAATATTTTGTGATTTCAAGTTGGGACTGCAAAGGTAATAAAAAAGAGTCCTGCAGTATATTTATTACAGGCTTTTAGTGATAATGAATGCATGGTCGGTAAGAAAAACATATTAATACCTTTGTTCCTGGTGTAATCAGGTAATGTAAAATACAATGCTCCTTAAAACAAGTTGAAAGGGTAACCTGAGTAGGCCAAAAGAGGCGAAAATTAGTTTTAACCTGCTTGTCAAAAAACGTATCTTTGGCAAAAAAAATGAGAAGCTATCCTCCCGAATATTGGAATTCATTTTTTAGAGAAGGAAAAACCGGTTGGGATATTGGTTATGTTTCTACTCCGTTAAAGGAGTATTTCGATCAGCTATCGGATAAATCAATTAAAATTTTGGTACCGGGTGCCGGCAACGGCTGGGAAGTAGAGTACCTTTATAAAAAGGGATTTATTAATACCTTTATGCTCGATTTTTCAACGGAAGCCATTGACTCGTTTAGAACCCGTTTTCCTGATTTTCCCAAGTCGCAAATCATTCATGAAGATTTTTTTAAGCACGAGGGAGCTTACGATTTAATGGTTGAGCAGACCTTTTTCAGCTCACTACCCAAGGCGTTGCGCCATGAATATATCCGTCACTGCCATGCTCTTTTGAAACCCGGTGGAAAATGGGCGGGCTTACTTTTTAATCACGAGTTTCCATTCGACTATCCTCCCTTCGGGGGGTCGCCTGAGGAGTATTCCAAACTGTTTGAAAATCACTTTAAATTGATTCATTTTACAACCGCATACAATTCAATTAAACCCCGAAAAGACAGAGAACTATTTATTTTACTGTTAAGAGGTTAATTGATTTGTGAAATTCTTACTATATTAGCGATGCAAAATGGCATTCGTTGCCTGTAAAAAATAAATCATTGAAATACGATAAAACAATTATTATGAGCGGAAAAACATTTTCAACACTGGGAACCATAACCAAAAAGGAAACATTGCAGTCGGTTGACTTTGATGGCTGTAAATCGTTAATTCTGGAGATATCAAAACCTTTTCCGGGGTATCACGGTCATAACCTTCCTGAAAAAAATATACCCGAATCACTATTTCTTGTTACTAAAGAGAGATACACTAACGAACGTATTGTTCGTGCAGTGTTGGCTGCTAAAAAGAAAACGAATTTGCTGTTTGATGCTACTCCGGGGGTACTTTATCTGCAAAATAGTTTGGTAGGAGTGGTGCGTTTTAAACATTTAAAATATAAAGATATTCCTGAAGTTGCAAAACTTTTGGTGGAAGAGGGTATTGGTTTTAAAAAGCAAAAACTTGTTTCACCTTACGATAGCATTATCCATATCCGCAAATTTTTTGAAATGGAGCAGATTGGCGAAGGAGTTTACCGCGATTTGACGCAGGAGAATATGTTCTATTTTGAAGTTCCGAAAAAACTTGACTGGGATTTATTTGAAAAAATGACAATAGAGCTAAAATATAACATGGAAGATAGTAACTTTGACGTCGCGTTGGTGTATGTTTATACGGTTTCTAATATTTTGGATCTGGTTCGTGTTTTTGACACGGATTGTCCTGTTAGTAAGCTGGAAACCATCAAACGCAAATACCTGGAAAAAATTAATTAACACCGGATGTTTAAACAAATTATACTCTATTTCGGAAAGTTTGGTGAGCAATTTGGAATTTCAAATTCGGCTTCGGTAACTTTTGGCATTTCCATCTCAATTATTGTTTTAATTCTTTTTTCGTGGCTTGCCTATGTGCTAACGTGGAAGATTATGCGTCGCACCATTCTTCCCATTGTTCAAAGGTCGAAAACAACTTTTGACGATATTTTGGTTAAACACAGGTTTTTTAAACGACTGGCATTTTTTGTGCCGGCCATTTTACTTTACTATTTTTTAGATGATGCATTGGGTGATTCCTATCAGGTTCCTGCAATAATTTTAGATTTTATTGATGTTTGGCTGGTAATAATATCCATCATGATTATTGAGAGTGTTTTATCAACCATACGCGATTATTATCAGCGCTATGAGATATCCAAAGAGCGTCCTATCGACAGTTTTATTCAGGTTATAAAAATTATCTCATACATCATTGGCGGTTTAGTAGTTATTAGCATTTTTATTGATAAAGATGTTTCTACTCTGCTTTTAAGTTTGGGAACCATGTCAGCCGTGCTAATGCTGATTTTCCGTGATCCGATACTCGGTTTTATAGGTGGGTTACAACTTACTTTTAACGAAATGGTTCGTATTGGCGATTGGATTAGTGTTCCTAAATACGATGCCGACGGCGTTGTGCTGGAGATTACCTTAACCGTTGTAAAAGTTCAGAATTGGGATAAAACCATCTCCATGGTGCCTACCTACGCGCTGGTTTCAAACTCGTTTCAAAACTGGCGAGGGATGGAAGAGTCGGGGGGAAGAAGGATAAAACGATCGATTAATATTGATATGGATAGTGTAACATTCTGTACACCCGAGATGCTGGAAAATTTTCGTAAGATTCAAATTCTGAAACCTTACCTCGATAAAAAGGAGAAAGAGATTGAAAACTACAATAAAAAGAATAAAATTAATCCATCTGTTTTAGTAAACGGAAGGCGTCAAACCAATCTGGGTGTGTTCCGGGCGTATCTTAAAGCTTATCTTAAATTGCGCGAAGATATCAATCAAAATATGACTTTCCTGGTTCGTCATCTCCAACCTGCCGAAAAGGGGCTCCCCATAGAGATTTACGTGTTTACCAAAACCACGGAATGGGCTGAATATGAGAATATACAGGCTGATATATTTGATCATGTTTTGGCCGCTATTCCACAATTTCATTTAAAAGTTTATCAGTATCCATCCAATTCGGGAATAGTGGAGTTGATGAAAAAAAAGGTTTAACTGCAATTCTACCTGATTCTTACAAACACTTCGTCACTATGAGGTGATGTATATTTGTGATTGTAGCTTTCGATATAATAAAACCATAAACCTGACGACGGTGCCAAAATCTTTAATCGGGTTCTCTCGGTGCCGGTAGTGCCTGCCAATACAGGTTGGTTGCCGCGTTTATAACCGTAAACTTTATATCCTTGTACACCGGTGTCAAAAACAGGGCTCCACGATATTTCAAGGCTGTCGTTGTCTTTAATAATGGTAGGATACAGGGGAGCCGGTGGCCTTGACAATTGTCCGTGATAGGTTATCCATCTTGTGGGACTTATGTCGCCTGTAACACTTAGCGTTTGCAGGCCGTAAGTATAGGCTTCTGTTATGTCGGCAGTGGTATCAATAAAATAGTTTGTTTGGTTTGATATAAGCTTGTTCAATATCAGGGTGTCACTTTCAGAGTTATGAACCCTTCTTAATCTATATCCCAAAATATTATTATTGTGTGCCAACATATTTTGCCAGGCTATCCATACGCTGTTATGTTTTTTCAGTACTTCCAGGCCGTAAGGTTCGGGTGGCGGCATTTTAATGGAAGGACGGATTTTAAGCGTGTCGGAAAACTCACTCTCCACGTTGTTTTGACTAACTGACTTTATCGCGTAAGCATAAAACCATTTTGGCGAAAGCAACTTCCCGGTGTCGGCAAATTGAATAGTAGTATCGGTGTTAGGAATAAACCCGGAAACCTCCACTAAACTGTCATTGTAACCATTGTTCCGGTAAACTAAATACCCTTTGATGAAATCGTTTCCATGTGGCCATTGGAGTAATACGCCCCCTTTGATGCTTTTTCCAATGATGTTAATTGGCCTGAAAGGTTTTTCATCACTTTTTGAGTAAGCATAAACCTTTACGGTAGGCAACGATTTTTCATTTAAAAATCCGGTGCTTTGCACGAAATAGTAGTATTTATTCCCGGCTTTTACATTTTTATCTTCGTACACGGTTGTTTTTGAATCAACCGAGGCAATTCGTGTAAACGGCTGGTTAAAATATTGTCCTCTATAGATGTTGATGTTTCGTACCACCGAAGGGTTACTCAAACTCCAGCTTAGCGAAACAATACCTGTGTGTTCATCCGTTTTGACGGTAAAGTTTTCGGGCATGGGAAAAGTTTGCCGGTTGCTGTTCGATACCAACACCGTGTCGCTCACAAATCCTTTGTTAAAATAGGCATCGTAACTCACTACAAAATATTTTGCATACGAACTATTTTGAAGCAGGGTGTCGGTAAACTCAACAAACGCTCCCTCTTTACGGTAATTAATCCATCTGGTAAAATCTACTTTGGCAAATTTGCCTTTATTTGTTGTTTGATGAAACAGGGCAAAATAGCTTCCGGCGTATCTGTTTTCAGTTACTTTCCAGGAGAGTTGCATACCGTTAACAAGTACTTTCTTATGGTTATAAATAAGCGTAGCAGAATGGATCTCCGCGGGATAATTTATCGTTTCCTCGTTGCTTTCAGATAAAACATTACTGTTTTTATCAAAAACTACAACGCGGCAGTTATAGTTGCCTTTTTCCGAAACAGGCAGTTGAATGGTTATGCCCAGCGCCAGTTTTATCGGGAGGCTGAAATTTAATAGTCGTACCTGTAGGCTGTCGTTTGAAATGAGCATTTGATAACGATCCCAAACTTTTTTCAACGCGGCATCGTTACGAACTCCATAAGCGGGAAACGATGTTTCGATGGCACGGTAGTTTCGAAT
>CAZKGB010000158.1:0-6439 GCA_964551935.1 uncultured Lentimicrobiaceae bacterium
GCAACTATCGATAACCGTTGTGTAGTAAAACCAGGGGTTCAGGGAGGCGTCAACGTTATCGGCAACAAAGAACGGAGAGCTGTTTTGATTGGGTTTAGTAACCTGTTCTACCAGGGATGTGTCGGTTTGATTGCCATCGAAATGCCAGATATTCCAGATGCAGTTGTTTACATCCATATCGCCTTTGATGGTGGCGCTAACGGTGTTGTCGGCCAGCACGTCGGCGGTGATGGTTTCCACAAACTGAGGAATCTTATAGCTTTGGGTCGTTATCTGTTTACGGCATGAAGAGGCTGTGATATTGCCCATCACCACCCTGATAAAATATTCGTAATTCACCCCGGGGTCAAGATTTTGGTGGATAAAGGTTATTTCGCCGTTAACGGCTGCCGACGGTGGTTTCTCTCCTGCCAACTCAAAAGGGCTGCCATCTTTACTGCTCCATATTTCGTAACGGTCAACCGGATTTTTTGGATTTTGATAAACAATCCAGCGAAGGGTGTCCTGCAAGTCGCAAACGCTGTAGTTGATGTCGTACAAAAAGATGGGGTGTTGTGCTGTTAAATCGGTAAACGGGCTGTTGTTGCCGCAGCTATCGAACGAAGATATGGCATATTCATAATTTTCGATACAGGGGTTAATTACCGCATCGATATAATATTGAGTATTATAACCCCATACCGTGTCGATGGTATTCCAAATCATCCCGTCGTAGCGGTAGATGATGTTGCCGACAGCATCCATGCTGTCTGATTGAGTCCATCCGATAACAGTATTTCCATCCGGCGTAACGCTTACCGAATCAAGTGTGGGTTTATCGGGAGCCACGATATCGGTAAAAAAGCCTTTAATAACTTGTGAGTTTGAGATACAGCTGTTGTGGTAGCTCATCTCGACTTTGAATCTGATGGAATCGCTGCAGGTAAAAAGGGTGATGTTTCGCAGGCTTGTTTGAGAAGTTGAATCTACCAGGTGCCAATTGCCGTCGGGATAATCGTAATAGACTTGGTATTCACCCATTCCGGGGTCTAAAGTGTCGCTAAAGGCGCTCCAAAAAAGGTCGGCCTGATAACCGTTAATATCCACATCTATTCCTAAAATATAAAGCGTATGGGCAATGGGGGAGTTGTCGACTCCATTTCCGTTTACCTTAACGTAATACGACTTTTGGGAGTAAAATGCATTGATACCTGTGTGGATAAAGATGGTGTCGTTTACATTGGTATGTGAACTGATAGGGCTAAAATTGATTCCGTCGTTTGAAAAGTATAGTGTATAGCTTTGGAATGAGTCGATAGTTGATTTGGTCCACTTTATTTCAACCTGGTTGTCATCGATGATGGTAAGGCAGACAATTTTGCTTGAGTTTAGTCGTTGGGCGAAAAGGGTGCCGCTATAAAGTAAAATTGATAAGAGTATTAAACGGTAATTCATACTTTTTCTATTTTTTTCCAACAATCAAATGTAGTAAACTTTCCCTATCAAAATATTTATTGGCAATTTTCATCACCTGTTCCGGTGTGATTTTCATCATGGCGTCGATGCTTTGTTTGTAGTAGGTAAAGTCGAGGCCTGCATCTTTCACGGCTCTAAATCGTTCGGCCAGAGCCAGCGGTCCGTCGAAGCTTTTTAAAAAATTCCCGAAAAGGTAATTTTTAACCAGCTTGAGTTCATCGTTACCAACGGGAGTGCTTTTCAGCCGGTTGATTTCGAGGTCAATTTCTTTCATGGCGGCCTCGGTATAGTCAGCGTTTACCTCCGTGGCAACAGCAAAATAGGCGGCGTGTTTGTAGGTTTGAATATACGAGTTAATACCGTAGGTGTATCCTTTATCTTCACGCAGGTTACTCATGAGCCGGGAGCCGAAATAGCCACCCAGCAATGTGTTAACCATTTGCAAAGCCGGAAAATCGGGATGGGTTTTATTGATAATCTGTTTTCCCACCCTCAGCGCCGATTGCATGGCGTCGCTGCGTTCAAAATATTTTTCTCCGGTTTCCTGGTCTGTCGTGTAAATTACCTGATCGTCGGTTAACGTGTTATCGTTGTATGGCAGGTTTCCAAGATACTTTTCAGTTAGTTCAATTACTTTATCGGTTATGCTTCCGCTGAGGATAACGTAAGCTTTATCGGTGCGAAATCGTGAACGGTAAAACCCGATGATGTCTTCGCGTGTAACCATCGAAAAGTCCTCTTCGCAAAGAATCTGGCCATAGGCACTGTCGGTACCAAAAATCATTTGGTTAAACTCCATCGATGCCAGGTATCTTACTTTTTCGATGTTGACAAGAAACTGTTGTTTTTGTCTATCCAAATAAATTTGGAGTTCTTTCTCGGGAAAAACGGCATCGGAGATTATTTCGCCCAATAACGGCATGAGGTTGTCGAGGTGTTTGGTGAGGGTGTAAAGGGTAACGGAGGCGGTATCTTTGTTAATTTGCGTGTTCAGATAGGCGCCGTGATAATCGAGTATCCCGGCAATAACAGCCGAAGATTTTTCAGAAGTCCCCTCTTTAAGCAAGTTGTTGGTACTTCCAGCCACCAGTTTTTTATTTTGATAGGCTGAGCCTGCTTCAAAAACAACATCAACACGGGTAATCGGTTCTTTTCCGGCACGGATAATGCTGGCTTCCATGTTGTTGGGCAGCAGGATGGTTTCGGGGTTTGTCAGGTTGATTTGCGAGATGGTTCCCGGCCTGGGCATCTGTTTTCTGTCAGGAGAAGCTATACTTGTCATGGCTTATTTTTTTGAAAGGTAATAGAGGGTGTTTTTCCGGTGCGGGGCAAAAAGTTCCCGGGCGGTGTTTTGAATATCCTGACGGGTAACCGCGCGGTACTTTTCAGCTTCGCGGTTAAAAAGCGCTGCATCGCCAAGCATTTCGTAGTAGCAGAGGTTCATGGCTTTGTGCAGTGCCGAAAGCCTTGAAAAAACAAGGTTCGATTCTACTTTGTTGACGACTTTTTCCAGCTCCCGTTCGTCAACCAATTGCTGTTGTATTTTTTGAAGTTCGTGTTCAACGGCATTTTCCGCATCCTCCATCGAAATGCTATTGTTTAGCTTTCCTGAAACGATAAACAGACCCTTGTCCAGGTCGCCGGTTATAAATGCATTGATATCTGAAAAAAGTTTTTTCTCTTTTATCAGGGTTTGATACATTCGAGATGAATCACCGTTGGAGAGAATATCGGAAATCAGGTCGTAGTGATAGAAGCGGTTGTCGGAACGCGGGCTCGTATGCCAGGCCATATAGAGGGCATTTTGTGGTACATCGCGTGTTACCGTGAGCGTTCGTGCTTCGGTTTGTTCCGGCTCCACGGGCAGCAAACGTTCTTTTCCGTTACTTTTTTTATGGATGGTGCCGAACCATTTTTCAGCCCACTGTTTTATTTGTTTGGTTTCAACATCGCCGGCCACAGCTAAAATAGCGTTATCGGGGTTGTAAAACTTTTTATAGAAGGCTTTCACATCTTCCATGGTGGCGTTTTCAATGTGGCTTATCTCTTTGCCAATGGTAGGCCAGCGGTAGGGGTGCACCTTGTAAGTGAGAGGTTTTAGCAGCAGGTAAACATCGCCGTAAGGCTGATTCAGGTAGTTTTGTTTAAACTCTTCAATGACTACCTGACGTTGCACCTGCAGGCTTTTTTCGGTAAAGGCCAGATTTAGCATTCTGTCCGATTCGAGCCAAAAGGCAATTTCCAGGTTGTTTTTTGGGATGGTGAGGTAGTAGTTGGTGTAATCGCTGTTGGTGAACGCGTTGTTTTCGCCGCCGGCAATCTGCAACGGTTCATCGTATTTTTCAATGTTGACGGATCCCCCAAACATCAGGTGCTCGAAAAGGTGGGCAAAGCCTGTTTTGTCGGGGCTTTCATCTCTTGAGCCGACTTTATAAATGATGTTCATTGCCACCACGGGGGTGGTTTTATCCTGATGGACCAAAACGGTTAATCCGTTATCTAATTTGAATTTTTCAAAATCTACCATATTCTGTTTCGTATAAGTTGGCAAAGGTAATCTAAAGTGTGTAACAGGATAATCGTGAAACGGATGTTTTGATATTTTACTTTTTAGAGCTTCAAAACCTTTACTGTAAACGAAAAACGGATTGTTTTGTTATGGCCTGTAACAATATTTTCAGGGTGAGTTTGCCATTTGCTTTTTAGGTAAAACTCTTAGCTTTTAGCTTTTTAAAGTTTGTTATCTTTGCAGATAATATTTTAACTATTAAAAGCAGAGTTGGTATGGAAAGAGATAATAAAGTTTTTGACCTGATACAGCAGGAGAAAAATCGTCAGATGCATGGCATCGAGCTTATTGCTTCTGAAAATTTTGTTAGCGAGCAGGTGCTGGAAGCGATGGGTTCGGTAATGACAAATAAATATGCCGAGGGTTATCCCGGAAAAAGGTATTACGGTGGATGCGAAGTGGTTGATCAAACCGAACAGCTTGCCATCGATAGGGCTTGTGAGCTTTTTGACGCGCAGTATGCCAACGTGCAGCCTCACTCGGGGGCGCAGGCTAATATGGCTGTTTTACTGGCCTGTTTGAAACCCGGCGACACTTTCATGGGGCTGGATCTCTCGCATGGCGGACATCTTTCACACGGTTCTCACGTCAATTCATCGGGAATACTTTATCGTCCGGTAGCCTACCACGTTAAGGAAGAGACCGGCATGGTTGATTACGATGAGATGGAGAAAATTGCCCTGGAGGAAAAGCCCAAACTGATTATTGCCGGTGCTTCGGCTTACTCACGCGACTGGGATTATCAGCGCATGCGCGATATTGCCGACCAGGTCGGAGCCATTTTGATGGCTGATATTTCGCATCCTGCCGGCTTGATTGCCAAAGGTATTTTGAATGACCCGATAGAGCATTGCCATATTATAACCACCACCACCCACAAAACGCTGCGCGGACCTCGCGGTGGCATGATTTTGATGGGGGAAGATTTTGAAAATCCCTGGGGATTGAAAACGCCCAAGGGTGTTACCAAGATGATGTCAACCGTATTGAATTCGGCTGTGTTCCCCGGGATTCAGGGCGGGCCGCTGGAGCATGTTATTGCAGCCAAGGCAGTGGCTTTTGGCGAAGCGTTAACGGATGAGTATTTCCAGTACATCCTGCAGGTTAAAAAGAATGCCGATGCCATGTCGGAGGCATTTATCAAAAGGGGCTATCATGTTATTTCCGGGGGCACCGACAACCATTTGATGCTGATTGACCTTCGCTCTAAATTCCCGGAAATTACCGGTAAGGTAGTTGAAAACACTCTGGTGAAGGCCGACATCACGGTTAACAAAAACATGGTTCCGTTCGACAGCCGTTCGCCTTTCCAGACCAGTGGTTTGCGCGTGGGTACACCGGCTATTACTACCCGTGGTTTAAAAGAGGAACATATGGAACCCATTGTTTCCATGATTGATGAGGTTATCAGCAACATCGACGACGAAAAGGTGTTGGAAAGTGTTAAAACCCGTGTTAACGCCATGATGAAGGATTTTCCTTTGTTTGCGTAATTATTCACTCCATAAAGTACAAAAAGGCATCTTTACCATGAGATGCCTTTTTTGGTTTTGTACTTAAAATATGGATAACGTCTGTTTATAATTGGCTAAAATAATCCCACAACGCATCTTTTGGGGGAGGAGCGGTTACAATAACCGGTTTTTTATTTACAGGATGGATAAACTCTAACCGCCGGGCATGAAGGCTTATGGAACCATCGGGGTTGGAACGGGCGAAGCCATATTTAAGGTCGCCTTTAATAGGGCACCCGATGGCCGACAATTGGGCTCTTATCTGGTGATGCCTTCCGGTATGCAGGTCTATTTCCAATAAATAGTAATCTTTACTGGCGGCAATCATTTTGTAACTTAATAGCGCCTCTTTACTGTTTTCAACCGGTTTTTTATAGGCAAACGATTTGTTTTTTTTCGGGTTTCTAACAAGAAAGTGTTTCAGGGTACCGCTTTCGTCAGGGGGTGGTTCTTTAACAACAGCCCAATAGGTTTTTTTAATTGTTCGCTCTTTAACCATGTTGTTAAGTCGGGTAAGAGCCTTGGATGTTTTGGCAAAGACAACGGCACCGCTCACCGGTCTGTCAAGGCGGTGTACCACGCCAACAAACACGTTACCGGGTTTGTTATATTTTACTTTAAGAAACTGTTTCAGTGTTTCGCTAAGAGGTTCATCACCTGTTTTGTCGCCCTGAACAATTTCGGAGGGGAGTTTATTTACAATAAGCAGGTGATTATCTTCAAGCAGGATACGTTGGTCGGGGAACATTATTTAAAATATTGTTCATTTTTGTTGGGAAAATCTTTTGCTTTTACATCGTTGATGTAGTGGTCGAAAGCTCCGATAATTTCATCGTGAAGATTATGGTATCGTCGTAAAAACCGTGGGGAGAAATCCTGATTGATGCCCAGCATATCGTGC
>CAZKGB010000159.1:0-6420 GCA_964551935.1 uncultured Lentimicrobiaceae bacterium
TATTTCTTCATTTCTTGTTTTATTTTTTGCGTTATTGATTTAATGCTTAAATGCGTGAATGCTTAAATGCGTGAATGCTTGAATGCTTGAATGCATGAATGCGAGAATAAAAATACAGTTGAACAGTTGAATAATGTAGCGATATAGCTATCCATCCATTTCATGAAAGAATCGTACAGAGTTACCAGAGAAAAGAAAACCATCGGGATTATGATAGGCATTTACTGCCGTCATCATCATCATACCCCTAAGGGTGAACTTTGCGAAGATTGCGCTAAACTGTTGCAGTACGCCAACAACCGCATCGACCGATGTAAGTTTTTACCCGACAAGCCAACATGCCGGAATTGTCCGGTTCATTGTTACAACAAAAGCAGCAAAGATCAAATAAAAAAGGTAATGCGTTACGCAGGTCCCCGGATGATGCTTTACTATCCCGTATTAACCATTATCCATTATATTGACGGGTACAAGGATAAGGAACGGGTGTCGATAAAAAAAGCGTAGTAAAATAAAGTCAATAAAATAAGTCTCGGAAACGAGGCTTTTTTTTATACTTTTGCCCTTCGAAATTTAACGATATAAAACTGTTTACCAATGGGTAAAAAATATAATGAATATAAAACACTCAACCTTCCGGCACTGGCTGAAGAGGTAAGAGCGTTCTGGGATGAAAACGATGTTTTTCATAAAAGTCTGGACAAACGCGAAGGCAACGAGCATTTTGTGTTTTACGAAGGGCCGCCGTCAGCCAACGGTACGCCGGGTATTCACCATGTTATGGCACGCGCTATCAAAGACCTTTTTTGTCGTTATCAAACACAAAAAGGAAAGTACGTTGAACGTAAGGCCGGGTGGGATACCCACGGGTTGCCTGTTGAAATTAGTGTAGAAAAAACCCTTGGAATTACCAAAGAAGACATCGGTAAAAAAATATCCGTTGAAGAGTACAACAAAGCCTGTCGTAAGGAGGTTTTAAAGTACAAAGACATGTGGGACGACCTGACCCGCCGCATTGGTTACTGGGTCGATCTCGACCATCCTTACATTACGTTCGATAACAAATACATCGAAACGGTGTGGTATCTGCTGAAACAGCTTTATAACAAAGGTTTACTTTATAAAGGTTACACCATTCAACCCTATTCGCCCGCTGCCGGCACCGGCCTCAGTACCCACGAGCTGAACCAGCCCGGATGCTACCGCGATGTTAAAGATAATACGGTGGTGGCACAGTTTAAAGTTGTCCGTAATGAAAAATCCGAAAAATTGTTCACGGACGACAGCAACGAGGTTTACATCCTGGCCTGGACAACCACCCCCTGGACTTTACCTTCCAATACAGCATTAGCTATTGGTGAAAAAATCAGTTATGTTGAAGTGGATACCTTTAATCCCTACACCGGAATTCGTGAAAAGGTGGTGTTGGCAAAGGATAGGTTGAATGCCTATTTTAATCCGAAAAACAGCGAACTTAACTTTGATGAGTATAACAAAGGCGACAAAAATGTTCCTTACAAAGTGGTTGGAGAGTTTACCGGAGCAGCACTTACGGGCATTCAATACGAGCAATTGTTTCCATGGGTCAAACCCAACGGAAAAGCTTTCGAGGTAATACCGGGTGATTTTGTTACTACAGAGGATGGCACCGGTATCGTTCATATTGCTCCTACCTTTGGTGCCGATGATGACCGTGTTGCCAAAGCCAACGGAATTGTTCCGCTGACGCTGATCGACAAAAGCGGTGATACCCGTCCGATGGTTGACCTGAAAGGCCGTTTTTATCTGATTGAAGAGTTGGATGATAACTTTGTAGCAGCGTTTGTAAACACCGATCTCTACAGCGTGTATGCCGGCAGATACGTGAAAAACGCTTACATCGGGCTTACCGATAAAGACCCTTCGCTGGATGTGGATCTGGCCGTGGAGCTGAAAACCACCAACAGGGCTTTTAAAATTGAAAAACATGTTCACAGCTACCCCCATTGCTGGCGTACCGATAAACCGGTGCTTTACTATCCGCTCGACAGCTGGTTTGTGAAAACCACCGCCATGAAAGAGCGGATGATTGAGCTGAATAAAACCATCAACTGGAAACCGCGTGCCACCGGTGAAGGCCGTTTTGGCAACTGGCTGGAGAATTTGGTTGACTGGAACCTCTCCCGGTCACGTTTCTGGGGTATTCCGTTGCCCATCTGGGTTACCGAAGACCGTACCGAACAAAAGGCCATCGGCTCGGCCAAGGAGCTGAAAGCAGAGATTGAAAAAGCCATGGCCGCCGGGGTGATGAAAGAGAACCCCTTGAAAGATTTCAACCCGGACGACATGAGTGACGAGAACTACAAAACTTTCGATTTTCACCGCCCCTATGTTGATAAAATTGTGCTGGTTTCCGAGAGTGGCCAAAAGATGTTCCGTGAACCTTCGCTCATTGATGTTTGGTTCGATTCCGGTTCCATGCCTTACGCGCAGCTTCATTATCCTTTTGAGAACAAGGAAAAGCTGGACATTTCTTTCCCTGCCGACTTTATTGCCGAAGGGGTTGATCAAACCCGGGGATGGTTTTTTACCCTGCACGCCATCGGAACCATGGTGTTTGATTCGGTTGCTTACAAAGCGGTGGTTTCAAACGGGCTGGTGTTGGATAAAAACGGTAACAAGATGTCGAAACGTCTTGGCAACGCCGTTGATCCGTTTATGACCATTGATAAATACGGTGCCGACGCTACCCGCTGGTATATGATGACCAATTCGCAACCCTGGGATAACCTGAAATTTGACCTGGGAGGCATCGATGAGGTGAGAAGAAAGTTTTTCGGAACATTGTATAATACCTATGCTTTCTTTGCCCTCTACGCCAACATCGACGGCTTTACTTACAGCGAAGAAGAGGTGGCCTTTGAAGAGCGCAGTGAGTTGGACCGATGGATTATGTCGGAGTTGAATTCTCTTATTAAAACGGTGGATGAAGCCTATGCCAATTACGAGCCTGCTAAAGCCGGCCGCGCCATTCAGTATTTTGTGAACGAGCATTTGAGTAACTGGTATGTGCGGCTTTCAAGAAGGGTATTCTGGAAAGGAGATTACAGCAAAGAAAAAATTGCCGCGTACCAAACCATCTATCGAAGTATGGAGGTGGTAGCCCAGCTGATGGCACCCATAGCACCCTTTTTTGCCGACAGACTGTTTGTCGACCTGAACAGCGTTTCCGGCAGATATGATGATATCTCGGTCCACCTTACCGATTTCCCTGTTGCCGATGAAACGATGATTGATAAAGATCTTGAAGAGCGCATGGAGCTGGCACAGCAAATATCATCCATGGTGTTGTCGTTGCGCAAAAAGAGCAACAACCGTGTACGCCAGCCGCTTAACAAGATTATGATTCCGGTTTTGAATGAAAAGTTCAAAAAACAGGTTCAGGCTGTTGAAAAGCTAATTTTGTCGGAGGTTAATGTTAAAACCATCGAATACATGACCGAAGATAACGGGGTGCTGGTTAAAAAAATCAAACCCAACTTTAAGGCGCTGGGACCACGTTACGGTAAACTGATGAAACAAATTGCTGCAGCCGTTAACGGTTTCAGTCAGGATGACATTAAAAAATTGGAACAGGAAAAAGAGTATTTGCTTACTATCGACGGGCAGGAGGTATTGATCACACCCGAGGATGTGGAGATTTCAACCGAAGATATTCCCGGATGGATTGTTGCCAATCAGGGAAACCTCACGGTGGCCCTGGATATTTCGATAACGCCGGAACTTAAACAGGAAGGACTGGCCCGTGAGCTGGTCAACAGGGTTCAAAACATCAGAAAAGATACGGGGCTTGAAGTTACCGACCACATTGTGCTTACCATTGAAAAAAATGAGAATACTGAGGAAGCATTTACCTCTTTCAAAAATTACATCTGTTCAGAAACACTGGCTGAGGTTGAACTGGTTGATAATTTAAACGGAACCGTGTACGAACCCGAACTGACAGATGGAATTACCGCTAAGATTGCTGTACGTAAGAAGGAAAAATAAAAGCAAACTATGATTTACAAAAAGAATTTTAGTATCTTTAAAAATTCTTTTTTTTAACCAAAAAATTGATAGGATATGAGCACGACGGAAACAAGAAAGACACGTTACTCGGATGAGGAGTTGGAAGAATTCAAAGCGATCATCCTTGAGAAATTGAAAAAAGCAAACGACGATTTAAAGCTACTGACCGATGCCTATACTAACTCAGGTGATAATTCAACCAACGACACATCGCCTACTTTTAAAGTATTGGAGGAGGGTCAGCAGGTATTATCGAAAGAGGAAAACCGGCAATTGGCAGCACGCCAGGAACGGTTTATTAAAAATTTAGAGGCCGCTTTGGTACGCATCGAGAATAAAACGTATGGCATTTGCCGCGCAACCGGTAAGCTAATCAGTAAGGAGCGGCTTAGAGCGGTACCTCATGCCACGCTGAGTATTGATGCCAAACGCAATCAGGGAAACATTCGTTCGTAGTACTATTCTGAATTTAATAAGCTGAAACTTTTGAAAAAAGCTGTTCTTATCACTTTAGCGGTTTTAATTTTAGATCAATGGCTAAAGGTTTGGATTAAATTGCATTTTACACTCGGCGAGGAGCTGCCGGTCATTGGAAACTGGTTTAAACTCTATTTTACCGAAAACAACGGTATGGCTTTTGGCCTGGAGTTTGCCGGACAATGGGGAAAACTGTTTCTTAGCGTGTTTCGTATTATCGCGGTATCGGGTATCGTGGTTTACCTCTTTTTTCTTACCCGTAAAGGAAACCGCAAGGGGCTTGAATTCAGCGCTTCACTTATTTTGGCCGGCGCCCTTGGCAACATTATCGACAGTGCTTTTTACGGAATGATTTTTACACACAGCACTTACCATACAGTGGCCACGTTGGTCTCCGGTGATGCGCATGGCTACGCCTCTTTTTTACATGGTAAGGTGGTGGATATGCTCTATTTTCCTTTGGTTGATATATCCCGTTCACAGGCTCCCTCGTGGATGCCCGGTTTTCTGTTTGGCCCCGACAATCACTTTATCTTTTTCCGTCCCATATTTAATATTGCCGATGCATCCATTACCATTGGCGTGGGCTGGCTGCTCCTGTTCGAACGAAAGAATCTGCATTTTTAATTGTCCTTTGTGTTTTTACAACACTTCTCCTGTTAATCTTTTCTATTGAAAACATCTTCCAGGTATTTTTCAATAAGTCTGGGTACCGCGAGCTTCGAAAGGGTGTTTTGAGGAACCAGTTGCTGTGATGCTTTATTTGAAAGCGATGGTTTTTTGTTCGATGTCAAGTGAATAAATCGGGCAGAAATATCAATATGGGTAAGTTGCTGTTTGTAAACAGGTGAAAAAGGGGTAACAATTTTTAACGTCTCAGATGCTATCCAATCCAAATTATTGATTTTGTTCAAAAGAGTTTCTTCGGTTTGTTTTGAACCGAACTCCAGCGAAGGAAAATCAAAGAGACCCTTCCAGATATCATTTTTTTCACGATGATTTATAACGAGATGATGGTTCCACTCCACAACCAAATAGTAAATAAACCGCTTCTTCTTTTTTGTTTTGGCTTTGACCACCGGAAAGTTTTGAACTTTGTCGTGCGTGTAAGCATAGCACCGGTTGTTAAAAACACAACGTTCGCAATCGGGCCGGCCGGGTACACAGTATAAGGCTCCGAACTCCATAACCGACTGGTTAAAAGTGCCGGGAGAGGTGTTGTCCATAAGCGAAAGCATCAGTTTTGAAAACTCCTTTTTGGCTTGTGCGCTTTGAATTTCGGTATTTATGCCAAACAGCCGGCTCAACACCCGGTACACATTGCCATCCACCACGGCCACTTTTTCGTTAAAGGCGATGGAGGCAATGGCTGCCGCAGTATAATCGCCGATACCGGGAAGGGTTTTTAATTCGGAAAAGGTAGTTGGAAAAACAGCGTTATATTCGGTGGCTATCTTGCGAGCTGTCTTCATCATGTTTTCGGCTCTGCGATAGTAGCCAAGTCCCTGCCATAGTTTAAAAACTTTGGTTGGAGGGGCGGCAGCCAGTTGGTTTACCGTGGGGAAGGTTTCGATGAACCGCTGGTAGTAGGGTAGTCCCTGGTTAACACGGGTTTGCTGTAAAATTATTTCGGAAAGCCAGATGGCATACGGGTCGGAGGTTTCGCGCCAGGGCAAATCCCGTTTGTTTTGTTGATACCAACGTAGTAATTGCTTTCCAAATGTTTTCATCGGGCAAGAATAATAAAATAATAAATATAGTCCTGTCCTCCCTTTGATTTAGTTAGCGTGGTTTGTAATCCTCCATTGTTTTTGTTCATGGCTTGTAACCTTCCATTGATTTAGTTCACGGTTTGTAACCGTGAACACAAACGTGAACACAAACTAAATTATA
>CAZKGB010000160.1:0-6355 GCA_964551935.1 uncultured Lentimicrobiaceae bacterium
TGCCACTTCCCTGTGAGAATGCAGTTGAACTTAAAAGGGAGATTAAAACTGCTAAATATATTTTCTTAATTATTTTCTTTTTACTTTAGTATGTTAGTTTAACAATTATTTTCCCTCTTTTAAATAAGGTGACATTTTAAATGCCTGGTCGATATTGGTTTTGATTCTGTCTTCAATCAAACTACCCTGTAATAATCCGGTAAATGCTGCATCCCAATAAATAGGTAATACAGTATCGCCTTCAACAACATAAGGATGATATGGATCGAGCATGTCAATCATAACCGTTCCCATGGTGTAAGAATAGGAGTAAGCATAGCCGGGAGAATAATAAGGAGGGTAATATCCCCAACCCGGGTAACCCCAGCCCCAGCCTGGATAGCCGCCCCATCCCCAACCCGGGATGTACCCGGCAGCATAATTAACTGTTACCACCGATGAAGCCAACATCAATACGTCAGGAGGATTGGCAGAATCTAACTCGGTAATTCTGGTATAACCGTAATCGGTCATGTTTTTTTCAATCTCCGAAAGAATTAGTTCGGTATACATGTTTTCCTTAACGGTTGTTGTATCATCTTTGTCTCTAACCGGTAAAATAGTGTCCGGTAAATAATAGGTGTTGATACGACTGAAATTGACGGTGTCAGAGTAGTTTGTTTTAACAATGTCCGACTCGCTGTTTGTTAAATCATCATTGGGATAACACCCCGATAACAAACCAAAGCCAAACAGCATTATTGCAGCTATAGCCCAGTGCAATTTGTTTTTCATAATATTCATATTAATTGTTAATTTTATGTAAAAATTTAAGTGAGCAAAGATACACATTATACTGATTCTAAATTAAAAAGAAAAAAGAAAAATCTCGTATTGTCCTTCGATTAATTCCGATTTCATCCTAAAAATGAGTTGAAGTTTGCTATTCTGACGATTTGTCATAAATACCCCGGATTAAAGTGTCAAATATTGTTACTAACAGATAATAAGCTGTTTATAACATTTTCGGCTGTCATAATATTCCATTGAAAAGAGGGGGTTTTCAAAAATCATTTTTTGGCATAGTGATTGACAAGGTAAAGTCAGTCAGGAAAAACTGACATTTATAAGAACAGAAAATTAATTAAATTAAGAAAATAAAAGGAGGATAAAATAATGGGAAAAATTATTGGAATCGACTTAGGTACAACTAACTCTTGTGTCGCAGTTATGGAAGGTAACGAGCCTGTCGTTATCCCAAATAGCGAAGGACATCGTACCACACCATCTATAGTAGCATTTACTGATAATGGTGAAAGAAAAGTTGGAGAACCTGCCAAACGTCAGGCTATCACCAACCCAAAACACACAATTTCATCCATCAAACGGTTTATGGGTAACTCGTTTGCTGATGTTGCCAAAGAAATTAAAAGAACACCCTACGAAGTAGTAAAAGGGGAAAACAATACCCCGCGTGTAAAAATTGATGACAGACTTTACACCCCACAGGAAATTTCGGCTATGGTTCTTCAAAAAATGAAGAAAACTGCTGAAGATTACTTGGGACAGTCGGTTAGCGAAGCGGTAATTACTGTTCCTGCGTACTTTAACGACTCACAGCGTAAAGCCACCCAGGAAGCCGGTGAAATTGCAGGGTTGAAAGTTCGTCGTATTATTAACGAACCTACCGCTGCTGCTTTGGCTTATGGCCTTGACAGAAAACAGCAAGATGAAAAAATTGCCGTTTACGATCTTGGTGGCGGAACCTTCGATATCTCCATCCTCGAACTGGGTGATGGCGTTTTTGAAGTAAAATCAACCAATGGAAATACGCACCTTGGTGGTGATGATTTTGATGAGAGAATCATCAACTGGCTGGCTGACGAGTTTCAAAAGGATGAAGGTGTTGATTTAAGAAAAGACCCAATGGCATTGCAGCGTTTAAAAGAGGCTGCCGAAAAAGCTAAAATTGAATTGTCGGCAGCATCCGAAACCGAAATCAACCTGCCTTACATCATGCCTGTTGACGGTATTCCGAAACACCTTGTTCGTAAACTAACCCGTGCTAAATTTGAGCAGTTGGTTGACGATTTGGTTCAGGCTACCATAGGACCATGTAAAGAGGCTTTAAAAGATGCCGGATTAACAAATGCCGATATCGATGAGGTGATTTTAGTGGGTGGTTCAACACGTATTCCTGCCATTCAAAATATCGTTAAAGACTTTTTTGGTAAAGAACCACACAAAGGTGTTAACCCCGATGAGGTTGTTGCCATTGGCGCTTCCATTCAGGGAGGTGTTTTAACCGGTGAAGTAAAAGATGTTTTGTTGCTGGATGTAACACCTTTGTCGTTAGGTATTGAAACCCTTGGCGGTGTAATGACCAAACTGATTGATGCCAACACCACCATTCCTACTAAAAAATCGGAAGTGTTTTCAACAGCTGCCGATAACCAGCCATCGGTTGAAATTCATGTACTGCAGGGAGAGCGTCCGTTGGCTAAAGACAACAAAACCATCGGTAAGTTTCACCTCGACGGTTTGCCGCCTGCACCACGTGGCGTACCACAAATTGAGGTAACTTTCGACATCGACTCAAATGGTATTTTGCACGTGTCAGCTAAAGATAAAGCTACCGGTAAATCACAAAGTATTCGTATTGAGGCTTCATCGGGTTTAAGTGATGAAGAGATCAAAAGGATGAGAAATGAAGCCGAAGCCAACGCTGAAAGCGACAAAAAAGCCAAAGAGCGTATCGATAAACTCAACGCTGCTGACGGGTTAATCTTCCAAACCGAAAAACAGATGAAAGAGTTTGGCGATAAACTTCCTGCCGATAAAAAAGCAGGCATCGAAAGTGCTTTGGAAGAGCTGAGAACAGCGCACAAATCGGAAGATTTAACAGCCATTGACGCTGCCATGGAGAAATTAAATGGATTATGGCAACAAGCCAGCCAGGAGATGTATCAAAGTGGTCAGCAACCGGATGGACAAACTCCACCTGCCGGTGATGCCGGAAACAATGGTGGTGGCGAAGGCCCTTCGGGTGGCGATGACGAAGTTACCGATGTTGACTTTGAAGAGGTAAACGATAAATAAGAGTTAGTTTATCATTATATTAATAACCCCGGACACGGTTTGTGTTCGGGGTTTTTTTTACTTTTGTCGAAAATATCTGTAATGATAAAGGTCGTTTTTCTTGCAGCCGTTGTTCTTGCCATCGCCATTTTATTGATGGCTGTTTTCCTTTTCGTTAAAGGAAAGGAGTTTCCTAAAACTAAAATCGGACACAATAAAAAAATGAAAGAAAAAGGTATTGAATGTGCTTTTTCGCAAGATTACCGTGCCTACCATCAAAAAAACTGGAAAGGTCCTTATTAAAGTTTACCTTGACGTTAGTGAATGAAACACCTCTTCCATGCTCTGTTCCGATTGCGAAAGCGAAAGAATATGCAATTTTTTTTCGGTGGCAAAATTAAAAACAGCTTCGCGGATATCTTCTCCTTTTTTTGCCTCCAGCAACCAGACTCCCTTTTCCTGTAACGATACATTTATTATAAATGGGAGACCTGAAAGCAAGTCCGCTTCAATATTTTCTTTAAACTCTACTTCGTAATAGTTTCCGGTTCCCGCTATTTTCCATAAATTAGCGGTGCGGTCATCAGCCACCAGTTTGCCTTTGTGAAAAATTACAACGCGGTCGCAAACAGCCTCCACCTCCTGCATGATATGGGTGGAAAAAATAATGGTCTTCTCCTTACCCAGTTCGGTTATTATTTTTCTGATATCCACCAATTGGTTAGGGTCTAATCCGGAAGTAGGTTCATCCAAAATCAATATTTCAGGATCGTGAATCAACGCCTGCGCCAACCCCACGCGTTGACGGTATCCTTTCGATAAAGCACCGATTTTTTTATGGCGTTCGGGGGTCAATCCGGTTAATTCTATCATCTCATCAACCCGGCTCCGGGTATTGAAGGATGTTTTATACATTTTCAATACAAAGGCCAGGTATTCGCTGATATACATCTCGGGATACAGCGGGTTATTTTCGGGCAGATAACCTATACTTGCCCTTGTTGTAAGTTCCTCTTCCGATACATCAACCCCGTTGATTAAAACCGACCCCGAATTTGGAGTAATAAAAGAGGTAATAATTTTCATTAATGTGGACTTACCGGCACCGTTAGGACCCAGCAATCCAACAATTTCTCCTTTGCTAATATCAAAGGTGATGTTGTCAAGCGCCTTTTGTTTGCCGTAAAGCTTGGTAACCTCTTTTATTTCGATTGATTTCATGGTTTACTTTTCTGTGTCCGACAAAAGTATAAAATATTGCCACCTGCATTATGAGTCTGCTTTTAGCTTAAGAAATTTTAACCAATTTATAAAGTAGCCGTTTAGGGTTGGATACAGAATTAAAAATAATCAGGTTGCCATACATCTGAGTCAACTTTTGTATTTTAGCTCTTTTATTGCCTCTTATGAAAAATGAAAATGTATCGCGTCGGAAATTTTTTAAAGCTGCCCTTGCAGGGGCTTCTTTAGGGATGCTTGCCATGTTAGATAAGATGGTAAAAACAAAAGTAATAGCGACTACAAAAAAGATTTGGAAGATTCGCTTTCCTCGTTACAAAAAGATTTCGTTTGTTGAGGAGTTTGTCGTAATAAACAATCATGGCAGCACCGAAGTTTTATCCGCTCATTGTACCCATTCGGGTTGTTTAATTAACCGGGTTGAAGGAGATAAACTTGTTTGCCCCTGTCACGGATCGGAGTTTTCGACAAGCGGCGAAGCTGTAAAAGGCCCTGCCTATCAGCCTTTAAAGAAGGTGGAATTTCGCCTTAGTGAACAAGGAGATTTTATCATCATTTCCTGATTAACAAAAGGTAGTGGTTGTACAATAAAAGGCTAATAATATTACTAATTCCTTACTCGTTTTTATGGCCGGATTAATTTTTAGTGTACCTTTGCGGACGTTATAAAAAATTTATAACAGTGGAAGGATTTGATTGATTGCAACCACATTAAAAAAATGCTAAAACAATTTTAGCCCGCCAATCATCAAGTACCATTCATTAGGTAAGAATTTATTTATTAGTTTATTATGTCTTATTTATTTACATCAGAATCGGTTTCTGAAGGTCATCCCGATAAAGTTGCCGATCAAATATCGGACGTGTTGCTGGATAATTTCCTGGCGTTCGACCCCAACTCAAAGGTTGCTGTTGAAACGATGGTTACCACCGGTCAGGTTGTTGTTGCCGGCGAAGTAAAAACCATCACCTATGTTGACGTGATGAAAGAGGTGAGAAAGGTCATCAACAAAATTGGTTACACCAAGGCCGAATATATGTTTGATGGAAATTCCTGCGGGATATTTTCTGCTATTCACGATCAGTCCGATGATATCAATCGCGGGGTTGAAAGAGAAGATGCTGACTCGCAAGGTGCCGGTGACCAGGGTATGATGTTTGGTTATGCTACCAATGAAACGGATAACTACATGCCTCTGCCGCTTGTAATTGCTCATGCTTTGGTTGAAGAGATGGCGGCAATACGTCGCGAAGGTAAAGAGATGACTTACTTGCGTCCCGATTCAAAATCGCAGGTAACCATCGAGTATTCTGATAATAACAAACCGGTACGAATTGATACCATCGTGGTTTCAACCCAGCACGATGAGTTTGCTTCCGACGAGGTCATGCAACAAAAAATTAAAGAAGATGTGATTAATATTTTAGTTCCTCGTGTTAAAGCTACTTTCCAAAATCCGGCTATTCAGGCTCTATTTGACGGTGAAATTATTTATCATGTCAATCCTACCGGGAAATTCGTGATTGGAGGCCCGCACGGTGATACGGGATTAACCGGTCGCAAAATTATTGTAGATACTTATGGCGGAAAAGGGGCTCATGGTGGTGGTGCTTTCTCCGGAAAAGACCCTTCCAAAGTTGACCGGTCGGCAGCCTATGCTTCCAGACATATTGCTAAAAATATGGTAGCTGCGGGTGTGGCCGACGAAATGCTGGTACAGCTGTCGTATGCCATTGGTGTTGCACAACCTGTCGGGGTTTTTGTAAATACCTACAATACTTCAAAAGTTTCTCTTTCGGATGGTGAAATTGCAAAAAAAATTCAGGAAATATTTGATTTGCGTCCTGCAGCTATTGAAAGAAATTTAAAACTGCGAAATCCTATTTATTTGGAAACGGCAGCCTATGGTCACATGGGCAGGCAGCCACAAACAATGATTAAACACTTTGAGATGTTCGATTATTCACAAAAAGAGATGAGAATAAAAGAGCTGGAAGTTGAACTGTTTACCTGGGAAAAGCTGGACAAGGTTGATGAAATAAAGAAAGCTTTTAAATT
>CAZKGB010000161.1:0-6318 GCA_964551935.1 uncultured Lentimicrobiaceae bacterium
ATCGATGAAAATGCCACCAACCTTGTTATTGAACAAATCTATCCTAAAAGATATATCCTTCCACAAATATTTGCAGCAGGCTCCAGACTAAACATCGATTTAAAAGGCTACGAAACCGCCATATTTGAAATCCACCCGTTGGGCTGCAAAGACGGCATGCCGCTAATAGCAGGCATTCCGTTTGAAAGAAAAGTGGTTAACGACGAAGTTGTTTACACCCTGCTCGACAATGCTAAAGTGGTTAAGGTACTAAACCCTGAAATAATTCAGCAGGTTAGCATTGACGGGAAAAAGATTCCTTTCTCAGAAATATACCAACATCTTCCCGAACAGGTAGTTCAACCGGAATTTGTTTCAACAACAGTTCATAAAAAAGCCAAAACAAGCATTGCTCTAAGCACCTCTTCCAAAAACGGCGTTGAGCAGGTTGGTGTACTGCTAGAAACGAAAAAAAACCGGGAAAACCCCGATTTTCCGGAGGTTGATATTTTGTTAAACGGGCAAAAGCTGAAAACAAAAACACAGTCAATAAAAGGAAAATGGATGTGGTACGTGGCTGATGTTTCTGTGGACCAAAAACCGGACATCAAAATATCCATTGCACACAACACATGGAAAGGAAATGCCGAGGTATGGGTAAAAACAGTTCGCCTTTCAATGGGAACAACTATTACCATAAAACCCATGAGCCAATTTAAAGAGAGGGAACTCCCCCCGTTACCCTACAGTGCTAATAAATTTAAAGCTTTTAACAAGGTTGTTACCGTTGATTTGTAAGAAACAGCGTGTTGTTCCGTCAAAGATATTTTTGTAATAACACTAAAGCCTCTATTCTTCTCAATCGTTTGCATAAACAACATTATGCGGGCAACCCAAATAATGCATCAGCACAATGCGGCAATCCCCTTATAAAGTTACCGGCCCACGTTAATTAAGTTACTTTTGCAGTAAAATCAATTATCATGATAAGAAGTATTATAATTATAGCGACCGTATTACTCACTACATTTTATAGTCAGGCACAACTTATAACTGCTGACCCGCCATTTCCAACCTCAACCGATCAGGTAATTATCACCTTCGATGCAACACAGGGCAGCGGAGGGTTAGAAGGGTACACTGGAACAGTGTATGCTCATACGGGTGTAATTACCGACCAAAGCACCTCAGGTTCTGATTGGAAATATGTAAAAGCAGATTGGGGTGTAAACATCCCCGACTGTAAGATGGTAAAAATAGGAGCCGACCTTTGGCAGCTGACAATAGCACCCTCTATTCGTGACTATTACGGTGTCCCCACCAACGAAACCATTGAAAAACTGGCATTTGTATTCCGCAGTGAAGCAGAGGTAGACGGACAATGGCTGGAAGGCAAAACCGAAACCGGAGGAGATATTTTTTATGATGTGTCAACCAGCGGTTTAAATGTTCAATTTACCCTCCCTGATCAATCACCAATCATTGTTGAACAAAATGAAATTATCCACACAGAAGGTAATTCCAGCGAAGCTGATAGCACAAGTATTTACATTGATAATGTAAAAGTTTTCTCAACTACTGATGCCAGTTTCAGTTACGACATCACTGCCTCAACCGATGGAAGTCATTGGGTTAAAGCTGTTGCTTTAAGCAACACAGGATCGGTAGCCGACTCTTTTAATTATTATGTTCGCAAACCTGTACAGGTTGCCGAACGTCCGGATGGTGTAGTAGATGGTATAAATTATATTGATGCAGAAACGGTAATCCTCAGTCTGTATGCTCCCGATAAAAACTACGCTTTTGTAATTGGAGATTTTAACAATTGGCAACCAACCGATGAAGGTTACATGAACCAAACACCTGACGGAAAACATTTCTGGGTACAGATTTCAAATCTGATTCCAAAAAAGGAATACGTTTTTCAATATTTTATTAACGGACAAATCAGAATTGGTGACCCGTATGCCGATAAAGTTAGCGACCCGTGGAATGACCAGTACATTTCCAATGAAACGTATCCTGACTTAATCCAGTATCCGGCAGGAAAAACCAACGGAATAGCTACGGTCCTTCAAACCGACCAAACACCCTACTCCTGGCAGATCGCAAGTTTTACTCCTTCTGCAAAAGAACACCTTACCGTTTATGAATTATTAATACGAGATTTTATTGATAAACATGATTTTACTACTCTTAAGGACACGCTGGATTATCTGCAAAGACTGGGAGTCAATGCCATCGAGTTAATGCCCGTTAGCGAGTTTGAAGGGAATATTAGTTGGGGATATAACCCAAATTATTATTTTGCCCCCGACAAATACTATGGTCCTAAAAATACTTTTAAAGCATTTGTAGATGAGTGTCACCGAAGAAACATTGCGGTTATTATGGATATGGTACTTAATCATGCCTATAACACCAACCCCATGGCCATGGAATATTGGGATGCCGAAAATAACAGACCGGCTGCCAACAACCCATGGTTCAACGTAACTTCACCAAACCCCGACTATTCATGGGGAAATGACTTTAATCATGAAAGCCCGCAAACTCAGGCTTTTGTTGATACCGTTAACCGCTATTGGATGAGAGAGTATCATATCGACGGATTTCGGTTTGACTTTACCAAAGGCTTTACCAATACACCGGGAGATGGCAGTGGATACGACCAGTCCAGAATTGATATTCTCAAAAGAATGGCCGGTAAAATTTGGGAAGAGAAACCGGATGCCATCGTTATATTAGAGCATTTTGCTGCCAACACGGAAGAAAATGTTTTAGCAACAGACGGGATGCTTTTATGGGGAAACTCAAACTACAATTATAATGAAGCTACCATGGGATATTTTGATAACGGCAAATCTGATTTCTCGTGGATATCTTATAAAAAACGAGGCTGGAGTCAACCCAACGTAATGGGATACATGGAAAGTCATGACGAAGAGAGATTAATGTACAAAAACATGGCTTATGGCAATGGTGATGGCGAATATCAGATAAAACAACTCCCTACAGCTTTAAAACGTATGGAGCTGGCAGGAGCCTTCTTTTTCACCATTCCGGGTCCCAAGATGATATGGCAATTTGGCGAACGCGGTTATGATTACTCCATCAATTGGCCATGTATGGACGGTGGATGCAGAACAGACCCAAAACCTGCCAGATGGGATTATATGGAAGATATTAACAGACAACATCTCTATTATACCTGGAAAGCATTAATTGATTTAAAAGATACATTAAGTTTGTTTGAAACAACTAATTATGACCTGAATGTTTCCACTGCCATGAAACGCATCAGAATTACCGACCCATCACTATCGATGGTTATTATTGGTAATTTTGATGTAAAAGAGGGTTCTATTAACCCAAACTTTTATTCAACAGGAAAATGGTATGATTTTCTCACCGGAGAATCCATTGATGTTACCGACACCAATGATCCCATCACCCTGCAAGCAGGTGATTTTAAGATATACACTAATCAAAAACTTACAACTCCCGATTATTTGGGAATAAACGAGCATAACAACCCCGGTGGAATTACGAAAGCAACTCTATTTCCCAATCCGGCTATAGGCAACACAACGCTTAGCCTAACGCTGAGCGAAGGAGAATACTATAAAATTAATATTATTGACTTGCAAGGAAGGGTAGTCTCCATCGTGTATAATGGAAAGCTAAACAGAGGAAATCACCTATTACCAATTGACCTTAACAATTTTAATAGAGGATTATATTTTGTTGTTATCAATGGGGTAAAACACCATACAGCGAAAAAGTTAATAGTCAGGTAACAAAGAGGTTTATCGCAAAATATGATTATGATGAATTTGCTTCTGGTTATCTTTTAATAAAAACTCTCGAAGCAGTTTTATCATTCATATAAATCTTTAAAAAATAGAACCCTACAGGTAGTTTTCCAATATCAATAGTTGATTTAGTTAGCCCTTTAGTTCCGGATGTAATTACTTTTTGTCCATTGACATTAACAATCTCATATTGAATTAATGTGTTCTCCACCCATTTCTCAAATGATATATTGATAACATCATTGGCAGGATTAGGGAAAACAACCAAAGAGTTTATCAAGCTATTTTCTTCAACACCAACATACCAGGTGGTAAAAGTATACGGGCCTGCCCAAACGCTGTGAATTTCATCAGTACACACTGCGCGCACATAAAAATCGTAGGTTGAACCCGCTGTAAGATTCTCCAAATAATAACTTGTATCCTGTAAACTTTCAACCAGAATACCTGCCGATGCAGTATCGAAACCAATACTACCCCAGATTAAATCCCATTCACTCTCCTCACCGGAAGGCAGCCAATGTAACATAGCCGTTGAGTCGGATAAGCTATCCGCAAACAATCCCACAGGAGCCGAGCAGGCAGCATCGTATTGAAAATTCGCAATCAGTTCTCTATCCTGATCCACAAAAAAAGTATAAACCGAATCATAAGAAACGGGTTGTCCATCTTCTGTCCAAACAATAAAATTATAATATGGGTTTGGTGTTGCAATCAAATTAGCACTGTCTCCGTAATTAAACATGCCACCACCAGAAACATTACCATAATCCGGATTGTTTGGCGATACAGTAATCGAGAAAGTTTGAATCTGAAAAGCAGCGGTAAGTCCCAGGTTATTGTGTGGCATGACAAAAGTATAAGAGGAGTCAAAGGAAACAGTATCATCACCAAACAACCATGCGACAAAGTCGTATCCGGTATTGGGGCTGGCAATAACTGTTACCGAATCACCGTATTGATAATCACCGTCACCTGTAACAGTACCACCATCAGCTGGAACTACAAACAATAACAGGTTATAAGTATTGGCTTTAAACTCAGAAACCATCGTATCCTCTCCCGGTGATTTTACAAACGTAAAGACTGAATCATACGACACAATACTATCGCCATATAACCAATCACCAAAATGGTATCCAATCTCAGGGATTGCAGTCACAGTAACTGTATCACCGGCCAGGTAAAATCCACCTCCGGTTACCGAGCCTGCAGTATCAGGGGAACTCAAAACTTCCAGCCAATATCTACCGATTACTTCTCCATTAAAGAACTGAGATGGTACAATACTACCATTATTGAAAACCTTAGACCCCGGTAAAAGAGTAGTGCTTGCCACGGTATCGCCCATAAAAACAAAATTCATATAAAATAAAGTGTCTTGCGATGAAAAATCAGCAAACCCAACCGTATCTTGCCAACTATAGGTTACAACCTCATTCGTATCGATTACCTCTATCCCACTTATCGCAGCTTCTGTAATCCCTTGATATTGCAGAAGATTACTATCAAATCCAACTCTTAACAGCAATTCGTTAACACTATCAAAACCAACCCCTTGAGCCAGAACCGGCATCGCAAAGGTGTCGCCATAATTGACAGCAACAGAATCCTGGCTAATCACTCCTTCTTCTGCAACTTGCGTAACCATTCCGTCGTAGTATTCAATATTTTGAATGGTTTGCAGGTAAACATTAGAGACTTCACACCCATCCTTAAAATGCAGGGAATCGTCAAATCCACCAGAATAAAAAATATGTAAATCCAATAGCTTGCCATCAATATCAAAACCATTACCCGAATAGGCAGTATAAATAATGGTGATTTCATCCTGATTATAATTATAGTTAGCCAGCCAGCTTCCAACAAGCGTAGTATTTTGAATATTAATAAACTCTATCAGGTTTGTATCAACGTCAATCTTTAAAGAGATGGCTGAAATCTGCCCGTTATCCCCGACAAAATGCAGGGCATCCATTTGTAGCAGAAGTTCTCCCGGAGCTACCACCGTATCATGAATAATAATTACCGGATTGTCTCTCTCTCCGTCCCCATAATTGGAAGAAAATGTATGCTGAGCAGATAACAATAAAAAAAATAAAAATACCAGTTTGTAAAGATTTCGATTTACCATGTATGTAAAAGTTTAAGTTAAATAAATACAGTTCCAAAAATACAACAACAATAGGAATTATTGGTCTTAAAATAATAATTTGTATAATACAAAAACCCGAACTACACTATTGTAATTCGGGTTTTAAAAGTATAAGTATATCAAAAGAATCAGCTTTCTAACTCTTCGTGATTTTCTTTAACGATCTTGTAGACCTTTTTGCCACCATATACAACTCCAAGGCCAATCAATAGTAAAGTTCCCCCACCAATTGGTGCTGTGCCGCCACCCATAGCAGGTGGTGAAGAACCTCCAGATCCAGGAGGAAAAGGATCGCCACCCGGATCAGGTGGGTTTGTCTGTGCAGTTACCACAACGGACAACGCAAAAAAGAAACTTGTTAAAATTATA
>CAZKGB010000162.1:0-6293 GCA_964551935.1 uncultured Lentimicrobiaceae bacterium
CGAACGAGGAGCCGGGGTAAACCTGGTTTTGGGCCCTACCCATTTAAAGGCCGAGTTCAATGGTATTACCGTCCATCGTGTACAAACAGCCTCCGAAATGGAAAAAGCCTGCACTACGCTTTTTGCCGGTTCTGATATTGCTGTCATGGCTGCTGCCGTTGCCGATTTTACCCCGAAAAACAAACCATCGTCTAAAATAAAAAAGGAGGAAGGTTTAAAGCAAATTGAACTGAAACCAACCATCGACATTCTGGCCGGGTTGGGATCCATTAAAAAGAGCCACCAACTGCTTATTGGCTTTGCCCTGGAAACAGACAACGAGGTTGCAAACGCCCAATCAAAGCTTCAACGAAAGAACCTCGATTTAATCGTGCTTAACTCTTTAAAAGACGAAGGAGCCGGCTTTGGCGTACCCACCAACAAGGTTACATTTATTAACCGGGATAATAAACGCACCGAGCTGCCGTTAATGTCTAAAAGAGATGTTGCCCGCAAGTTGGTTGACACCATTAAGCAAATCAAGAAATAGGCATGGCAAAAAAAATAGCGATACTACTTTTTGTTATCCTGATGGCCGGAAAAAGTTTCGGACAGGACTTTTACTGTACGGTTCAAATTCAATCACAGAAAATACAAGGAGTTGACCCCACTATTTTTGATGCCTTAAAGAACTCCATTTACGAGTTTATGAACAACCGGAAATGGTCGGGATACAACTTTAAAACCGAGGAACGGATTGAATGCACCCTAGTACTAACCATCGACAAGGCCCTTTCCAGCGATGAGTTTAAAGGAACACTTAATATTGTTCAGCAACGTCCGGTTTTCAACACCGATTATCAGACAGTTTTGTTGAATATGGTTGATAAAGACATCCACATCCATTTTACCCCTCACCAAAATATGGAGTATGCCGACAATACATTTACCAACAACCTCACCTCTATCCTGGCCTTTTATGCCTATACCATGTTGGGAATGGATTTTGATTCCTTTTCGGAGCAGGGAGGAACGCCCTATTTTCAAAAAGCCAAAGATGTTGTTACCGCTGCCCAAAATTCGAACGAAAAAGGATGGGGTTCATTCGATGGAACCAAAAACCGTTACAGCCTGAGTGAAAACCTGCTAAATACCTCCTACAACGATTTGCGAGTGTTTAACTATCGCTACCACCGCTTGGGGTTGGATGTTATGTCGAAAGACGTGATGAAAGGAAGAGCTGAAATAAATAAAAGCTTAAAGCTACTGAAAAATGTTTACGGCAAGCGTCCGGGACTTTATCTGTTGCAAATCATTGTTGAAGCCAAACGCGATGAGATGATCAACATCTTTAAAGATGGCGACCCTGCCGAAAAAAACAATTTCGTTTCCATCATGAAAGACATCGACCCGGCCAACAGTTCAAAATACAACAGGGTGATGAAATAACCCCGGTTTTTTCCTATTTTTGCTTTTCTTCCATTTAATTTAGGTTTGATGCTTACATCGCTGTCCATAAAAAATTATGCCCTTATCGATTTCCTTTCAATTAAGTTTGAAAAAGGATTCTCGGCCATCACCGGTGAAACGGGAGCAGGAAAATCCATCTTGCTGGGTGCCCTGGCAATAATATTGGGAAAGCGGGCCGATACCGGAGTTTTAAGCGACAAAGCTGCAAAATGCGTTATCGAAGGTGAGTTTGACCTCTCCACTTTGGATTTGAAACCTTTTTTTGACAAAAAGGATTTGGATTACGACCCCGTTACCTTTATCAGAAGGGAAATCCTTCCGACGGGAAAATCAAGAGCATTTATTAACGATACACCGGTTACATTGTCCGTTCTTAAAGAACTTGGAAATCAGCTGGTAGATATCCATTCGCAACATCAAACCTTAATGCTTTCAAACAGCAGCTTCCAGCTGGAAGCACTGGACGGATACCTTGAGAACAGCAACGTACTGAGGTCGTATCAAACAACATTTCAGAAATACAACACGCTTCAAAAGAAGCTAAAAGCTTTGCAAGAGCAGCAGCTGGAGTTAAAACGAGAAGAAGACTTTTTAAATTTCCAATTTGAAGAATTGGAGAGTGTAGTGCTTGATGAGCAGAAGTTTAAATCCATGGAAGAGCGTCAGCAGTTTTTATCTCATTCCGAAGAGGTGATGGCTGCTCTCGGCATGACCCATGCTATCTTATCAGATGACGAAAACAATTTACTCGACCGGATTTCGCTACTGAAAGAGACCTTATCATCCATAGTCGGTTTTTACCCAAAGGCCGAAGAACTGCTAAACCGGTTTGAGTCGGTAAGACTTGAATTAAAGGACATGGCAGATGAAACAGCCGGTTTATTAACAGAAGGAGAAATAAATCCTGCCGAGCTATCCGAGCTCACTGCCCAACTGGATGAAATTTACAGGTTGCAGCAAAAACATCAGGTATCCTCTGTTGAAGAACTTATCCGGTTAAAAGATGAGCTATCCGGCAAACTACTGGGCATTTCGAGCGTTGAGGAGGATATTGAAAAAGTAAGCCGTGAGCTTAACACCGTTACAAAAGAGTTACAAAAACACTCCTCTGCCTTAACAATTAGCCGAAAAGAAGGTATCCGTAAATTCACCCTATCCGTGCAATCAGTGTTGCAAAAATTAGGAATGAAAGATGCCGTTTTTGAAGTAAAGCTTACTACTACCGAACATTTTACACCAACCGGTACCGACCGGGTTGATTTTTGGTTTAGCGCCAACAAAGGAGTTGCTGCCGGAGAGATTTCTAAGATTGCTTCCGGTGGAGAGCTTTCGAGATTGATGCTGGCTATTAAGTCGCTGATAAGCGAAAAAAGTTTTTTACCTACCATAGTTTTCGACGAAATCGATTCGGGAGTATCAGGCGATATTGCGGGAAAAGTTGCTAACATCATGCAAACGATGGCACAAAATCATCAGCTTGTAGTGATAACCCATCTTCCTCAAATTGCATCCAAAGCACAACATCATTACAAGGTATTTAAACAGAGCAAGGGCGATACCACCCACACCAATATAGCCTTGCTGGATAACGATCAGCGGGTTGAAGAAGTAGCTGCCATGCTTTCCGACCAAACCGTTTCACAAGTTGCCCGCGAAGCAGCCAAAGAGTTGCTGAATTAATAAAAAACCCACCACTATCAAAGATGGTATGATAATTTTGCCGGGCTAAGCTTTAGAGCACTGTTTTTCCCACGTCCTAAGGGCGTGGATTAAACGAACCCAAAATATGATGAAAATTAACAAGATAGTGGGAGCTCCTGTTAGTACCTGCTTCAAAATTAACCTTGAAAATTGAATGTGAAATTCAGCCTTTTAAACCGGGGCAGTTCAAATAGTCTTACCAATACACTCTTTAAGAATAATAGCCCCTTCCGGAACACCAAGATGCCCGGAGATAACAGAACATTTTGCTTTTAACATAAAAAAGACCTGACGATGACAATCGGATAACCCCTCGTAATTCCCTTGTCCTTTACTAATAACAAGATCGGAATGATTAAAAATTTCGTGAAACGCGGCCGAACATTGATTAAGAATAATCCCCGGCGCCTCACTTCCCGAATCAATTAACTCTGCCACCTTATCAAGTCCCGATTCAATGGCATCCTCCATGGTAGTATCATTAATAATAGGGACAGAACGTACCGCGTATTTTACCGGTTTTTTAAAGCTTTGATGAGTATCTTATCAAAAACCGATTCGCCGGCATTATCGCCCAAATAAAGGATGTTTTCCGCTTTATCCAATGTTTGTTTAAATGCTTCGTAGTCGAATATATCAAACTCCTGATGCATTATTTTTTTTACATCGCTAACAATATCGAAGGTTTTATTAATTCCCAGGTCGATAACGTTACCGGCGATGGCAATACGGATGGCGGTAAGCAGTTGGTCGTTTGATTTTTCCACCAACTCCTCCAGTTCAGGGTAAATTGATTTTGCCTCAGCAATATGCTTACTTTTAATTGCTTTGTAGGGGTCGTCAACTCCGGTAACCTCTTTTACTATTCGATAGACCATCATACCCGTTTCGGCGGGGGTAGCCTGCATGGGAATAGTTTTTATCATTGCACCCGTTCTGTCCAGAATTTCCTTGACAGCACTTTCGTCAGAAGTAGCCATCTTCGCGGCACGGAGTGCCTGGTGCATAAAACAGGGAATACAATCAAGATATGTTTTCATTACAAAAACGTTCTACACGTTAAAGCGAATATGGAGAATATCGCCATCCTGAACCACATAATTTTTTCCTTCCACGCGCAACTTTCCGGCTTCTTTTACCGCTTGCTCCGATCCGTATTTTAGCAAATCTTCATAAGCTATCACCTCGGCACGAATAAAACCACGTTCCAAATCGCTGTGAATAACCCCTGCAGCTTGAGGAGCCGTCATCCCTTTTTTAATGGTCCAGGCTCTGTTTTCGGTTTTTCCGGCTGTAAAAAACGATTGAAGGTTTAGTGTATCATAAGCGGACCGAACAAGTTTATTAACCCCCGGCTCTTCCAGTCCGGCATCCTTCAAAAACTCTTTTCTATCCTCTTCATCGTCAAGTTCGGCAATTTCCGCTTCCAGTTCGCCGGCAATCACAATAACCTGACCTGCTTTTTCTCCAAGGGCTTCTTTTACTTTAGCCACATAATCGTTGCCATTTAAGGCAGAAGAATCGTCAACATTACAAACGTATATTACAGGTTTCGCGGTAAGAAGTTGCATCTCTTTAATAATCTCGGCCTCTTCTTCCGAAACCGGAGCCGAACGGGCATTACCCATGTTTTCGAGATGTTCTTTATAAATATTCATTATCTCCAACGACCTCTTTGCTTCCTTATCGCCTGTTTTCACCAGTTTTTCCAATCGTTGAATTTTCCGAATAACCAAGTCAAGGTCACGAACCTGTAGTTCAAAATCCACAATTTCCATATCACGCACGGGATCAACCGAACCTTCAATATGGGGAAGGTTGTCATCATCGAAGCAACGCAAAACATGGATAAGGGCATCAGTCTGCTGGATATCGGCTAAAAACTTATTGCCCACCCCTTCTCCTTGTGAAGAACCTTTTGCAAGACCCGGAACATCAACTATTTCCACGGTAGCGGGAACCACTTTATCAGCCACAATCAACTTATCAATTTCGTAAAGGCGAGGATCAATTACATCCACGATTCCTTTGTTTGACTTGGTAGCACTAAAAGCATAGTTTGAGCTCTCTGCTTTCGAGTTCGACATACAATTAAAAATTGTTGTTTTTCCAATGTTGGTAAGACCTATTATTCCACAATTTAAAGCCATCTATTTTCGGGTTGAGCGGGTTAACAAATAATAAAAACCATGTTGTAATTTTTAAAGTGCAAAGGTATTACAAATAACCAACGATAAATAATGAAAATAAAAAAAGCCACGCTATACGG
This sequence comes from uncultured Lentimicrobiaceae bacterium, assembly GCA_964551935.1. Classification (GTDB taxonomy): domain Bacteria; phylum Bacteroidota; class Bacteroidia; order Bacteroidales; family F082; genus B16-G9. Next base: position 5,420 of record CAZKGB010000162.1, read on the forward strand.
CGTGGCTTTTTTTATTTTCAAGTAAGGTTTAGAATTAGAAACGAACTTTCAATGAGAAGTTCATGTTACGTCCCCAGCTCCAGAAACCTTTTTTAAATACATACTCACCAAGGTCAGCATTGTATTTATCTTCAGCTTCAACCAAAGTTACATTATCAGTAACATTATAAATATTCCAGTTAAAATATGAATCGAGGCCGGCTAATTTAAATTTCCAACCAATGCGCATATCCAACACACCGTAGTCCGGCAATCTGTAAGCTTGTGCTCTTACCTCAGGATCTTTACGTGTTTCAGGTTTGAACTGAGCGTAAAGCTGTGTATAATACAGGTAGTTAAATCCTAAGTCGATAGCTTTTGCAATTCTGAAAGTTCCGTTTAAGCCAAAAGAGTTTTGAGGTTGGTTACCCACTTTCAGGTCTTTGGTATAAATGGTTCCTTCACCAATTAACTCATGAGTTTGATCATCATAAAGTTTGGCTTTGGCATCATCAGAATATTTCCAGTTACCAAAGTTAGCCATACCACCTAATCTTAACCATCTGGTGGCAATATAATTTGCTTCCAACTCAACACCACTATGGATTTCCTGCAAGCTCGACATGAAGGCATTAACATAAGAACCATCATCAGCTTTAAAACCGGTTAACAATGAAATATCATTCCAAATGGTATAATATCCGTTAGCCCTGATTTTAAGTTTTTTACCATTATATGCATAGCCCAATTCAGCAGCACTAATTTTTTCGTTGGTAAGATCAGGATTCACATCATTTCTATAGTTTAAGAACATAAACCTGAAGAAAGGAACGCGAGAATAGTATCCACCATTGACAAAAATGTTACTTTTTTCGGTAATATTGAAGTTAGCACC
>CAZKGB010000163.1:0-6288 GCA_964551935.1 uncultured Lentimicrobiaceae bacterium
CCGAAAATGCCAACGCGGCGAAAACCATCTCTACCGATAAGGTTTATAGCGGAGGGGGAGCCGGCTTGTCGCTGGATGGCTCCGGAATTACAGTACATGAATGGGATGCAGGCAGTGTACGAAGCACCCATCAGGAATTTGGTTCCCGGGTACACAATAACGATGCTACCGGCATCCATTACCACTCAACCCATGTAGCCGGCACCATCATTGCATCAGGAGTAACTGCCTCTGCCAAAGGAATGGCTCCCTCGGCATCACTCGAATCGCACGATTGGAACTACGACGGTTCCGAAATGGCACTGGAAGCTGCTAATGGTATGCTGGTCAGCAATCACTCTTACGGATTTTTACGGGGATGGAGCGGATCGACATGGTGGGGAGATACAACCGTTAGTAATGATGAAGATTACAAATTCGGCTTTTATGACGAGACATCACAGGTCTGGGATGAAATAGCCTATGATGCACCCTATTATTTAATTGTAAAATCAGCCGGAAACGACAGAAACGACTCAGGTACAGGACACCCTGCCGATGGCCCTTACGACTGCATTGATCAACTGGGAATCTCAAAAAACATATTAACAGTAGGTGCGGTAAATGATATTTCAGCAGGATATTCACAGCCCTCCGATGTGGTCATGACAAGTTTCAGCTCGTGGGGACCGGCAGACGACGGACGTATAAAACCCGATATTGTTGCCAACGGATCCAGTCTGTATTCAACTTACTCAACCGGAGATGCATCATATTCATATTTAAGCGGAACCTCTATGTCAGCTCCCTCGGTAACCGGATCGATTGCCCTGTTAATTCAACAATATGAAACTGTTTTTGGCAGCGGGCATAAGATGAGAGCTGCTACTATGAAAGCTCTTATTATCAATACTGCGGATGAAGCCGGTAATGATGACGGGCCGGATTATTCGTTTGGCTGGGGACTTATGAATACTGAAAAAGCAGCCCTTAAAATAGCCGAAGATGATACCACCGATGTAATATACGAAGGAATGATAGAAAACGGAGACAGCATCACGCGGTACGTTACCGTAACGGACACCACCCCTCTTCGTTTTACGTTAGTATGGACGGATCCGGTAGGACATATTCCCCCCATTTCAGTTGATCCTGCTGATACCATTTTAGTAAATGACCTGAACATCGTTGTTACCGATACAAATACAAAAACCGATTACTATCCCTGGAAACTCGATCGGAATAACCCTGCCGATTCGGCCACAAAAGGTGAAAATAATGTGGACAATGTTGAGCAGGTTGACATTGCACAAGCAGACTCAGGTCATGTTTACCGGATTAAAATTTCTCATAAAGGCACGCTAGATAACAACCGGCAGGCCTTTTCGCTGGTAATGGACGGGGAATTTAAAAATCACCTGTCGCCCGTGGCCGATTTCTACGCATCTATACTATCACCACGGGTTGGCCAGCAAGTTAACTTCTTTGATGCATCTTCGGACATCCCTACCACATGGAGTTGGACATTTTCACCTTCCACTGTTACTTATGTTAACGGAACCACCTCAAGTTCTCAAAACCCTCAGGTTCAGTTTTCAGATACCGGAAACTATCGTGTTACATTAACGGCTCAAAACAGCTATGGCGCCGATACCATGGTGAAAACAGACTACATCACGGTAGGAGAAGAACCAACCGGATATTGCAGGGCATTTTCACACAATTCGTGGGGGCATATTAACCGTGTTCAATTATGTAAAATTGATAACGCTTCCGGATCAACCAATGTGGGTAACGCTGACCCTGATGATGAATATTACGAAGACTGGACATCTGCATCAACCAAAGTACTTCGAGGAAAGAACCTGAAACTCATTATCACAAATAGTGTTACAGACCCTACTTACACACCTTATCTGGATGTTTTTGTTTGGGTAGACTGGAATCGTGATGGAGATTTTTGGGACAATGGTGAGGAGATGGTTGTCGACAATAATAATGGTGGCGGTGGAAGCTTCGACTTTGCTATTCCAGATTCTGCTGTCCTCGGGAAAACACGGATGCGTATCCGTACTCATTATTACGATGATTTCGGTACCTATCCATGCGGTAATACCGACTTTGGTGAAGTTGAAGATTACACCCTGGAAATAGCAGACTCTACGGCAGCCACCTGGATGGGCAGCTCAGATTCTCTTTGGAACAACACATCAAACTGGAACACGGGGGTGATACCAAATTATACTACTGACGTAATTATTTCTTCTACCGCAACCTATTTCCCCTATATCCCTGTTTCCGATACAGTAGAATGCTTCTCACTAAAACTGGAAACCGGTGCAAAAATAACGGTTAGAGGTACTATTAATTTATATGGATGGTAAAAATCACAAGAGGACTATTTTAACGAAAAAACAATATCCTTTCTACCTACCTCCATCTTAACAACATCCATTACAACAAAATCAGAAAGGATCTCTTCAGCCATGTGTTTGCTGATTCCGGCATAACTTCTAAACTCGTTCACGGTAATGGTGGAGTATTCATGAAGATATTCAAGCAGCCATTTATAATCACCGTCAATAGAGATACTAATGTTATTATCTGAATAGTTTTTAGACCAAACCTTCATCTGAACACCTTTGGCTAACAGGTTCTCATCCTGAAACCGATAAAAAGCTTTATAAACGCCCTCTTTATCAGGTGCCTTATGCGGTTTTTTATTGCTGGAGAAGATTTCAATCTCCAATATCTTCTTCCCTTTTATTATCCACTCCCTGCTTTTAAAATAAACCTCAGGACGGCAATAATTTTGAGCCGCATTCTGAATCATATAAAACTCTTCCTCCGATTGTATCCCCCTAACAACACCATTATCTTTAACCCCAATCAATAATTTTCCACCTTTGGTATTGGCAAAAGCAACCAGTGAGCGAGCAATTTTGGCTGCATCGGTAATTCCAAACTTAAAATCAAGATGAAGGCCCTCCCCTTGCTCAATTAGCTTTTCAACAGAATGAAGTCTCATAACCTAAATAAACTCTATACTCTCCTGAGCCATAGTTTTTTCGCAATAATGACACTTTAACTTCATGCGGCCATGATGGTCGGTAATAACTTTAAATTTTGTTTCAATATCCTGGTTATTGGTAACACATTTCGGATTGAAACAGCGGACAATTTTTTCAATACTTTCGGGTATTTCCACTTTAGCTTTACTTACAACCTCATAATCATTTATTTCGATAAGCGTGGCCGAAGGAGCCGCAAGCGAAATTTTGTTAATCTCATCTTTTTCAAAATACTTGTCACTTATTTTGATAATCCCTTTGGTTCCGAACTTTTTACTTTCGAGATGATTACCGATATATATCTGACTTTCACTGTTTTCAAGCCTCAGAATCTTTATTACCTGAAACGTGTTTTCGGCGGGAATGTGATCGATAACCGTACCATTTCGCAGGGCTGATACGTTTAACTCTTTTCTTTTATTGCTCATAATTAATATTCTTTACCGTTTTAAACCTAAGATAGCTGCAATCAATGCCTGGCGCACATACACACCGTTTTTTGCTTGTTGAAAATAGTATGCTTTCGGGTTACTGTCAACATCTTCATTTATCTCGTTAACCCGTGGTAACGGATGTAGGATTTTCATATTATCCTTTGACTCCTTTAACATGGAATTTTCAAGAATGTAAGCATTTTTAACTTTTTCGTATTCCAACGGGTCAGGAAAACGTTCTCCCTGAACACGGGTCATGTATATGATATCGGCAATTGGGATAACGTCGTTAAGATCGGTGTATTGATAATACTCCAATCCGGCGTTTTTAATAAAAGTTTTTACCGCACTGGGCAACTTTAACGAGTCGGGCGAAACCAAATGAAATGTAGCATTAAACAGACTCAATGCCTGTACGAGCGAGTGAACAGTACGGCCATATTTTAAATCGCCAACCAAGGCTATGTTTATATTTTCCAGCCTTCCTTGTGTTTTCATTATGGAATAGAGGTCTAGCAAACACTGGGTTGGATGCTGGTTAGCGCCATCGCCTGCATTGATAATAGGTACCGGCGACACCTCACTGGCATAGCGGGCACTTCCATCCAAAGGGTTACGCATCACAATAAGGTCGGAATAGTTACTTACAGTTAGAATTGTATCCTTTAAAGATTCCCCTTTTTTTACGCTGGAAGTATCGGCACTGGCAAACCCGATTATACTTCCTCCCAGGTATTGAACAGCACTTTCAAAGCTAAGCCGTGTACGTGTTGAAGGTTCAAAAAACAACGAAGCAATCACGTGCCGCGTTAAAATCTGCTGCCGTTGATCCTTCTCAAATCCCTCGGCAATTTCAAGGACTTTCAGAATCTCTTCTTTGCTGTAATCGGTGATGGAAATCAGACTACGATTTTTAAGATTAATCATATTTTTTAATTTGATGAGGATTATTACGCACAAAAAAAAGACGACTACTAAATGATAGAAGTCGTCCAATAATGAATTTATTAGTTTCTGCATCTGATGCAGAGCTTATTGCTGTTTTTTGCCTGAATTGAATTATTTGCTTCATTTCAGAATACAAAATTAAGAATAAATATAGCATCATCACATTAATTAACCCGATTGTTAATAAATTGGTGATATTGTTAATTAGTCGGTAACTTTTTAACTTTTCTAAAGTTAAGCGATATTTTTATTAGCTTTGACTAAAAATATCTATTATGAAGCTACTACAACATTCCATTAACGACAACATCGGCACCATCACCTTCAACAACGATGAGAAACGCAACGCCCTGACGTTTCAGCTTCTGGATGAGATGACCGAAATTTTAAATAACTTCGAGAATAACGTCAGGGTAGTTATTATCAGGGCAAAACCGGGGAGTAAGGTTTGGTCGGCAGGATTGTTTATTGATGAGCTGCCGGATCCCGGGGAAGATCCACTTCCTTTTAACCACCCGTTAGAAAAGGTACTCAGAACTATTGAAGAGTTTCCCACTCCTGTTATCGCCATGGCGGAAGGAAGCATTTGGGGAGGAGCATGTGATTTGGCAACAACCTGCGATATTATAATCGGGACAAAAAATACGACGTTTGCCATCACACCTGCCAGACTTGGTGTTGCCTATAATTCCAGTGGAATTCTCCATATTATAAGAGTTTTTGGGCTTCATACTGCCAAAGAGTTGTTTTATACAGCACACCCAATTAGTGCCGAAAAAGCTGAAAGTATGGGTGCGCTAAATCACCTGGTTAAAGAAGAGGAGATTGAAGAATTTACATACAAACTGGCAAAAACCATTGCCCGTAATTCACCCTTAAGTGTTTCGGTAGCCAAGAAACAGATTAATACGCTTGCCAAATCGATGCCTGTCAACCCGGTAGATTTTGAGCTGATAGGCCAGCTAAGAAACCGGGCCTTTAACAGCCACGACTATGTTGAAGGAAAAAGAGCATTTATCGAAAAGCGGCATCCCAGGTTTATAGGAGAGTAAGGTTACGAAAGTGCTTTTCGGGCTTTTAATATATATTTCGCTGTATCCAGCGGACTAATTCCCTTGTATTCGCGGGTTTGACCTAAGCTTACCTCACAGGGTTTGTAGGACGAAAAACGGGTGAGCAATTTTCCTTTTCCACCGGTCATGGCACTTAATTTAATAGTGAAACCCATTGAGGTTGCCAGTGGAATTTCGCCCTTAATTTTACACATGGCATTTTCAATTTCAGGATTTCCAAATTCAGCCCGCAATCTTAGAAGCTCACTTATTATCGATCCCAGGAACTCTTCCGGAGCAATAATTTTAAAATTAAGAATTGGCTCCAACAAAACGGGTTTGCTTTTGAGCAGTCCATCCATAATTCCCATGGGCGTAGCAATGGTAAAATCGTTACTTTTGGTGTGAGCAACATGGTCTTCTCCTTCAATCAATGTTATCTTAATATCATCAACCTCCCAGCCCAATATTCCCTGTTTTAGGGCAAAAGGAATGGCTTTTTCAACATCGTTTTGGTACTGTTTTTTAATATCGTTTACCCCCACCTCCGAAAAGTACTGAACACCGCTGCCTCTTGCTCCGGGCTCAATGCGAAACCGCATGATAGCCCAACAGGGCTTGGGCATCCAATAACGCACATACCCTTCGCAAGCCACGGTTGGGGTTTCTTTGTAAATAACCGTTGGATGGGTAAAATCAACCGCTATATTAAACCGCGTAAACAAAATTGACTGCAGTATCTCTCTCTGAACCTCTCCACGAATGTTTAAATGCAGCTCTTGTTCTTCTTTTAAAAACCTAAAG
>CAZKGB010000164.1:0-6282 GCA_964551935.1 uncultured Lentimicrobiaceae bacterium
ATTGGTGATACTGCCCAAAAGCTTGCCTATCCAGATTTTGAAGCGAAAACCTTGAAAATAAACCAGCACGTGGTAGTGGAGGGTGTGTACGATACGCTCAGAGCCTTGCAGCATGTTTCGGTGGAGGGTGATATTGTAGATGTAAACAATAACCCCATTACGGATTTTAATGGCACAATCTATCCTACGGTTTACGATAAGAAGAGCAGTATCATGACCAAGGGAACCGATAGTGGGAGTCAGCAGGAGACTTTCTATCTGTGGAGGAGTATTATTTTTAGTGGAAGCGCCAGCATTAATAACGGACAGTTTAGCTTTGACTTCGTGGTTCCCAAAGACATTGGCTATAATTATGGTAAAGGCAGAATCAGTTACTATTTTAACAGCGATACTCAGGATGGGGTTGGCTATTATGAAAACATTGTAATTGGTGGTTTTGATGAGGAGGCTGATGTTGATACCGAAGGGCCTGAAATTACCCTTTACATGAACGATACCCTTTTTAAACCGGGAAGCGTTACCAACGAAAACCCCGTTCTGTTAGCCTATTTGGAAGATGAAAGCGGAATTAATACCACCGGAAACGGAATTGGTCACGATATTGTTGCCACCATCGATAATATAACAGAGAATGCCTATATTCTTAACGATTTTTACAGCTCTGATGTTAACCGTTACAACAAAGGTGTTGTTTCCTATCCGTTAAAAAACCTGTCCGAAGGATGGCATACGCTGAGCCTCAAAGCCTGGGATATCTATAACAACTCGTCGGAAGCAAGTATTGATTTTAAAGTGGTTTCCGCTTCACAAGTGGATATCGAGTCGTTGTACAACTATCCCAATCCGTTTTACGATCAAACAACTTTTGTCTTTTCCCACAATCAGGCTGACCAACCCATGGAGGTTACCCTTTACATTTATGCCGCCGACGGCCGATTGGTTAAAACCATAAAACGCTCCTACTCTCCAAAAGGATATGTATCTTCGCAGCTGGTTTGGAATGGTTATTCCGATGGCGGCGAAAAATTAGCAAAGGGTTTGTACATTTGCAATCTGAAAGTGGTTAACAGCGACGGAAGCGTAGGAACCCGCCGTTCGAAGCTCATCCTTGCCAAATAGACAATTTATTCAAACAGGCATTTTATGAAACTACGACTGGTTATATTATTGTTTTTTCTTTCATCTTTTACAGGATGGACGCAGCAAATGCAGTCTGTTTCAATAAACTGGATGAACGATGGCGTTGAAACCGGCAGAGATTACCATGTGATTTATCCGGTTTTCGAGGGGTCGGTTACTCTTCGCGATTTTGCTACCCTGCCCTGTTACACTACCACCCTTCCTGTTTTGTCAAACCAAACCATAAAGGTTACGGTAGAAGCCCTTGAAGCGGATACCCTTAATTTTTCCGGGGAACATTATGCCGATGAAGACCTTCTTACCGAAGATTTTCAGGTTACCATTCAAAATCACCAGGGAGAAGCGAAAGTTTTTGTTTTACCGCTTAAAAAGAATGGTGAAAAAATTATCAAGCTTAAAAAATTTAACCTGGGTATTGAAACGGTTTATTCAACGGCTGATAAATCTGAAAAATTCGTACATCACCTGTACAGTAACGAGTCGGTACTACACACGGGAACCTGGTATAAAATAGGAGTGATGGAGTCAGGTGTATGCAGGCTTACCTATTCCGATTTGCAAAACGTAGGTGTCGATGTAAATCATATCGATCCGCGCAACATAAAAATATTTGGACAGTACAACGGAATGCTTTCCGAAGCCAACGATGTTGAAAGGCCTGATGATTTACTGGAAGATGCTATTCAAGTGGTGGGAGAACAAGATGGCGTTTTCAATACTGATGATTATGTTTTGTTTGCCGCCAAGGGGCCTGTTATATGGCAATACAACCCTTTTTCTGGAAATTACGAACACAAAAACAATATCTATTCCGATACCACATTTTATTTTTTAACCGTGGGAAATACAGCGGGTAAACGAATTGTTGAGGCAAGCGTTCCTTCCGGTTCGCCAACAGAAACATTTACCACTTTTGATGATTATGCTGCTGTTGACAACGACTTGGAGAATGTTGCTTTGTCGGGAAAGTTGTGGGTGGGGGAGCGCTTTTCGATTGATACCAATAGTCGCGAGTTTGTATTTGATTTCCCAAATCGTGTAACATCGTTACCTGTTTCTGTTAAAATGCATGCTGTTGCACGGGGTGTTGAATATACCTATTTCAGGGTCATGGTGAATGGCCGGGAAGTGATCGATTCCTCACGCATTAATTACGTGGGGCCTAACTCAGGCTATTATGCTAAAGAGGTTACCCGGACTAAAGAATTTGTGGATAGTTTAGAGCCTCTAACGGTGGATGTTTTGAGAGAAACCGATGACTTGTCGGCAGTAGGATGGCTCGATTATATTGAGCTGAATGCTAAATGCGCTTTGAAATGGAGGGAAGGCCAGATGCTTTTTAGCAATCATTTTTCGATGAATCCTGCTAATGTGTATAAATTTGTACTGGCTGATGCTCCTCAAAATATTGAAGTGTGGGATTTAACCGATGTTACTAATCCCATAGCCATGCCCTTGGAATATTCGGGTACTGATGCAAGTTTTATAGCACAAGGAGCAGCTAATCAGCATTTTGTTGCTTTTGACGGATCCCGGTTTTTGACTCCTGAAACTTTGAAAAAAATTCCCAATCAAAATTTACATGGAATCGGTAATTTAAATCTTGTTATTGTTACACCGGAACTGTTTCTGCCGCAGGCTCAGCAGCTGGCTGATTTACATGAACAAAAAGATAATCTGGTTTCGCAGGTTGTTACGACAGAGCAGATTTATAACGAATTCTCATCGGGGATGCAGGATGTTAGCGCGATTCGTGATTTTGTACGTATGTTGTATAAACGCGGTAATTTTGGAAATAAACCCGGGTACTTGCTGTTCTACGGCGATGCTTCGTTCGATTATAAAAATCGTGTGGAAGGCAATAACAACATGGTTCCTACTTTTGAATCGGTTGAATCGTTGAAATATACTACATCGTTTGCTACCGATGATTTTTTTGGTTTGCTGGATGATAACGAAGGATACAATTCGGTGGGTGATTTGGATGTGGGAATTGGCAGACTGCCCGTTACCACCCCGGAGCAGGCCGATGCGGCACTTGTTAAAATTATAAATTATACCGAAGCATCACAGGCTGTTTGTCAGGATTGGCGCAATACAATCTGCTTTGTTGCCGACGATCAGGATATGAACCTGCACCTCGATCAGGCAAAAAGCCTGGTTAATATTGTTGATACGGCGCTACCGAAATTGAACATCAATAAAATATATATTGATGCCTATTTTCGTGAGAAGATTTCCGGTGGCTATCGATACCCCGATGCCCATGAAGCCATTAAAGAGCAGGTGAATAAGGGAGCTTTAATTATTAATTATACAGGACACGGGGGACTTACGGGCTGGGCGGAAGAGCATATTTTAGATATGACTACCATCAGAAGTTTTGACAATTATTACCGGCTACCCCTTTTTATTACGGCTACCTGCGAGTTTAGCCGGTTTGACGATCCACTGTTTCTGTCGGCCGGTGAAGAAGTTTTTTTGAATGAAAACGGAGGTGGCATTGCTTTAATGACGACTACCCGGTTGGCGTATGCCCATGCAAACATTGCCTTAAACAGCCGTATTTATTTTAACATAAAAAACACCGAGGGAAACGAGTTGCCTCGTATGGGCGATTTGATGCGAATGTCGAAAGTGCCTTCCAATACCAACTTCTTAAATTTTGCACTGTTAGGCGATCCGGCTTTGATGCTTGCCTTTCCAAAATATGATGTGGTTACATCCTCCATACAAACCTTTGAGGGTAAAACCACCGATACGGTAAAAGCCATGGCTACCATCACGGTTAGCGGCGAAATCAGGCAAAACGGTACTGTTGTAGATGATTTTAACGGTTTCCTCTTCCCCGAAGTTTTTGATAAACAATCGATTTATGAAACCAGAGCCAACGATCCCCGAAGTTTTAAGGAGGAATTTACCTTGTACGATAAGTTGCTCTATTCGGGAAAAAGTACCGTTTCGAATGGAAAGTTTCAATTTACTTTTGTTGTTCCCAAAGAGATAGCATACCATTATGGCAACGGAAGGATAAGTTATTATGCGGTTGACAGTATTAATTTTACCGACGCTTCCGGTTATTATGATAATTTAATAGTGGGTGGCATCGATTACGATGTTGCCATGGATAATGAAGGACCTGACATTATTTTGTACCTGAATGAACCGGGATTTAAAAACAACGATGTCGTTGGCAGGGATGCCACACTGTTTGCGCTGCTTTCCGACCCGAATGGAATAAACCATACGGGTGTAAATATCGGCCGTGATATCTTATATATTCCGGATGATGATTTTACCAAAGCCCAAGTAGTTAATGGTAGTTTTATACCGGATGTTGATTCGTACACATCAGGAAGAGTGGAGATACCGCTGAATAATTTAAGCGACGGCATTCATACCGCCACTATCAAAGCCTGGGACTTACAGGGAAACCCGGCTGCAAGGCAAATTACCTTTTACGTGAAAACTAACGGGGAGGTGAGTTTGAATAATGTGGTGGTGTATCCCAACCCTTTTAACGAAAATACAAACTTTAAGTTTTATAATATTTCGGGCGGAAGTGATTTGAATGTTTCAATAAGCATTTTTACTATTACCGGCCGGCTTATCGGTAAGCAAAACACCAAATTGTCGGGAGCAGGCAACGAAGTAGTGGTTCCTTTCGATTGGAAATCGGTTGTGAACAGGGGAGGAGATCCCGGCTCGGGAATGTTTATTTATGAAATGGTAGTGTCGGATAATAATGGTACTAAAGAGATTGTAAGACAAAAACTAATTAAATTAACGGATTGATAAGCTTTGAATAATATTAATAAAATTTATTCGTTAGATTTGCAAACCTTTTTTTAAAAGAAACACAAATGATAAAATTGAGAAGTTTACTATTGACGGGATTGTTGTTAGGTTCTATTGTAACTATGGGGCAGGAAATAAATTACCCCGACCAAAATGTAATTACTACTGCCGTTCCTTTTTTAATGATTAGCCCTGACGCCCGTGCCGGTGGCTATGGCGATGCGGGAGCTGCCACCTCGCCCGATGTTTTTTCGATGCACTGGAATCCTGCCAAGTATGCTTTTGCCGAACAGGAAAACGGATTTGGAATCTCCTATACACCCTGGCTTAGAAATCTGGTTAACGATATTAACCTGGCTTACGTTGGCTATTTTCATAAATTTAATGATCTTTCGGCATTTGGTGCTACCCTGCGTTATTTTACCATGGGTGAGATTCAGTTTACCGATAACGATGGAAATCCAACCATTATTGCCAAACCAAACGAGTTTGCCGTGGACGCTACCTACGCCCGAAAATTACACCAAAACCTGTCGCTGGCAGTAGCCGGACGTTTTATCTATTCTAACCTTACACAGGGTTATGGCGGACAGAGTGGTGTTGAAACAACAGCCGGTATCGCGGTAGCAGCCGACCTGGCTTTGTACTGGCAAAAAGATGTAAACTGGTTTAACAATCTGCCTGCCACTTTTGCCTGGGGATTGGATATTTCAAATATTGGAAATAAAATTTCTTACAGTAAAAGTAACATCAAAAAGGACTTTATTCCTACCAACTTCCGATTGGGGCCAAGATTAACCATCGAATTGGATGAGTACAATAAAATGAGCTTTTTTGTCGATGTTAATAAATTGCTGGTCCCGACTCCTCCGGTTTATAAAACGGATGAAAATGGTAACCCTATTGCTATACCCGGCGGCGGATACGAAATTGCTGCAGGGATGGATAACAACGTTTCCCCTATAACCGGAATGATTCAGTCGTGGTACGATGCTCCGCAGGGCTTTTCGGAAGAGATGAGCGAGTTTAACGTTTCGTTTGGTACCGAGTACTGGTACAACGAACTGTTGGCTCTTCGCGGCGGGTTCTTTTTAGAAGATAAAACAAAAGGAAACCGTAAGTATGCCACCCTTGGCGTTGGTATCCGTTACAACGTTTTCGGGTTGGATTTCTCTTATCTGATACCGATGAATGCCACCCAAAACCCCTTGCAAAATACCATGCGTTTTTCGCTGGTGTTCGATTTTGGGAAAGCCGTTGCCAACACAGCTACAGCACCTAAATAGAAGCAATTCAAAAAAATAGTTAGAAGAGGCATCCTTTTGAGGGTGTCTTTTTTATTTT
>CAZKGB010000165.1:0-6238 GCA_964551935.1 uncultured Lentimicrobiaceae bacterium
CATAGGAGGCATGGCATCTCTGCCGATGGTTGGCATAATATTTTTAACACTCACGATAAGCAACACGATAACCCCTGCTGTCAACAGCGAGCGCCTGAGCACCCGATGCCCGGTATTGGAGAATTTGATAACACTAACGTAAGGTTCCACCAAACGGCCAATGGTATTATTGTATAGTCTGTCAAACCATAGCTCCCATTTTTTCTTGGCCGTACCGTTCTTATACATTACTTTTAAAAGCATGGGGATAAAAGTGATGGAAAGGAAAAAAGAAATCAGCAAGGCAATGATAAGGGTAAAGATTAAGGGCTTGAAGATTTTTTCGGGGAAACCACCCACAAACATTAACGGCAAAACGATGGCTATGGTGGCAATGGTTCCTGAAAAGACAGGACCTATCACCTCCTTGGTACCCTTAATGATGGCCGTTTCCAACTCCTCCTTCAAGTCGTTGAGATGCCGTTCTATATTTTCGAGTACCACCACCGCGTTATCGGTAAGCATACCGAGCGCCAAAATAATAGCGGTATAGATAACAATGTTCAAGCTACCGCCTGTAAGCCAAATTACCGCCATGGTGGAGAAAAATACCATGGGAATGGTAATGGCAGCGGCCACAATAGCACGCCAGTTACCGAGGAAAAGGAGAATTACAATCAAGGTGTAAAAAATGGCATCTCTTAACGCGATTAGCATGTTGTCGTTGGAAAGCTCAATCAGGTCGCGTTGGGTATCAGCAATATCAAAATTAAGATTCGGGTATTGGGCAGCCAGTGTTTTCATTTCAGCTCTGGCAGCTTTACTCACACTAAGCACGCTTCCGCCCGGCGAACGCTGAACAGATAGTGCAATGGCAGGTTTACCATTGCCAATGTACCCTGCAGTTCGTTTCTGGTGGCCCCATTTAACATCGGCAATATCGCCAAGATGCACGTTGGGCATCACCGGTAACTGTTTCAGTTTTTCAATTTCATCGCGTTCGCCATAAAAGGTAATCGTGTAAAAATTGTTATCGCCTTTTACGAAACCGATGGGCATATCGCGATTCAGCGTTTTCAGTGCCATGGCTATTTTGTCAAAATCGATGTTGTATCGTTTGGCTTTGAAAGGATCCACTTCTATGTTAACGGCACTTTGATAGCCGCCAAACACTTCCACATTGCCGATTTTTGGGTTACTTAAAAGGTAGGGTTTAATATAGCTGTCAGCAATCTTTCGTATGTCACCCAAATCAACATCATCATTTTTTGGTGATATGGAAATCACATCAACCGGCAGGGTAAAGTCACCTACCGTGTAAATGGCCGGATTGGCGTTAGCCGGGAGGTTTCCCTTGGCAATAGAGAGCGCGTTGGCAACATCCACGGCAGCAGCATTCAAACTTTTTTTGTAACCAAATTCAGCTTTTACGATGGAAAAGTTAGCCACGTTTACCGAACTGATGTCGGTAACTAACCCCAACCGTGATATCTCTTGTTCGATGGGTTTCGACACGGTGTTGGCCGCCACCTGAGCAGTTGCGCCCGGCACCTTGGTAATAACCACCACCTGCGGCGGATTGGCATCGGGGAATAGGTTTTTCGGCAGTGTGATAAGTGCAATCACACCAATAATGAAAAAACCGGCAATCAACGAGTAGAGCAGGTAAGGCCGTTTATAAAAATATTCAAACATAATTTAGCCCTCCTTAATTTTTAATGTAGTACCGCTTAAAAGTTTGAGAAGGATGTCCTGTTTGGCAACCACCACATCCTGTCCGGCAATATCGCGATTTGAAATTACGATACCCTGTTCGCCGGTTTGAATAATGTTTACCTCTTTGGCGACAGCATGATCGCCCTCGTTAACAAGTACGTAGCTATTGCCGTTGCGGTTCAAAACGGCATCAAACGGCAGCATAATACCAATTCCGTTGTAAACGATGACATCCACCTCGAGCCGGTCGCCGGTCATCATATTTTCCGAATCAACATAAGCCTTGTATTCGGCCAGTCCGTGAAAAGTACTGTTCAGTGCTATCACATCAAAAGTCTTCCCGTTGAGTACCACACCCGAAATTTTCATATCGGTAGGCACACGAATCAACAGGAAGAAACCGTTTTTCGAGCGGATGGTTGCCACAGGATGACCCGGCATAGCCATGTTACCCTTGTTAACCATGGTTTTTGAAATATTGCCATCTACCGGAGCGGTAATAACAGCGTAGGTAAGCATGTTGTTGAGTTCGTTAATTTTTTGCTTTAATGCTTCCTGCTTTGAAGTCATTTCAGCCAATTTGCTCTCTTCCATTTGCGATTGCTCGATGGAAGCACCTTCCACCTGAAGCAGCTCCAGAGTACGTTGATGGGTTTTGTGCAAATTGCTAAGGGCTGTGGTAACGGCATCCAGTTGCGCCTTTACACTGGAAAGGTTGCTTTGGATGGCAGTAGCATCAAGGCGGACAACTACTTCCCCCTTTTTAACATGCGACCCGCTGGCCTTGATAAAATTAACACGACCGGCAATTTTGGTTGCCAGGTTAACATCATTGTCGTTTTGGGTTAAAGCCAGGTAAGGCAGGGTTAACTCAACCTGTCCGGTTTGAGGTTTCATGGTTGTTACTACCACCGGGTAGATTTTGGCAACAGGAGCCGATGCGTCTTTCTTTTTAGCCTTTTTAACTGCAACAACTCCTCCAATGATGAGGAGAATAACAACTACAGTCCATATAATTGATTTTTTATTCATGGGTTTGGATTTTATTATTTTACAATTTGTTCAATATTGTTACCGTAAATCACGGCCAGCTTCATCAGCGTCTGCCATTTATCTGCAATCGATTTATTGAGCCTCGATTTTTCCATCACCACATCATCCTCGTATTTAAGGTAATCTTCAATGGTCATGCGGTCGTTTTGGTAGGCCACTTTGGCAATGGTTAACAAGCTTTCCTTGTCTTTAAGACTATTCTGATAAAGCGAAATCTGGTTTTCCACAATCTTTAAATTGTTTTGGAGCTGATTGGCCTGCGAGGAGAGGTCGAGTTGCATTTCGGCCAGTTTGTTTTCCGACTCTTTTACCATCAGATTGCTTTTTTTAATGGAGGCATACTGTTTCATGGTAAAGATTGGGATTTTGAGTACCAGCCCGATGGTACCGAAATCTTCATTAATCCTAAGCCCGTTGTTGTAAGCATTGGCCATGCTGTGATTGTAATTACCATGTAAAACCAAAGCCGGCCACAACTTCTCTTTTTCGGCTCTTACACCCAGCCGGTCGGCTTCCACCTTTTTACGCAACGGATCCAACGCTTTTAAGTCGCCATCCTGGTAAGTGCCTGTTTGTGTCATTTCAACAGGTTTATCCAAAATAATGCCCGTCAGCTTTTGAATCATGGTAACGGCATTGTTGCGTTTCACGGCAATGTTATTAAGCATCAAATCAATTTCGTTGAGACCGTTGTTTATTTTAAGTAATGCCGATTTAGGGGCCCTGTTATTATTAACTTTAAGGTTAATAATTTCCTTGGTTTTTAACAACGACTTCCGCTTTTTGTTCAAGGCCTGTTCCAACTTCTCCATGTACTGAAGATTGGCGTTAAGGCTCACGATCATGGCTTCGTTTTTTAGCAAATTAAGGTACATCTTGTCTTCGGCCGAAGTGTACATCATCTTTGCCTTGGCGGCCATGGTGTAAATCGATTTCATAAACACCGGCATCGAAATAGAGGCACCTACCCTGAAAATGTTTTGACTAAACGGTTGTGGTACGGTTTGGTCTTTCACCATTGCCAGCAGGTCATTGGGTGCTATGGGTAGCATTCCCGTGGGGGTGTTGGCATAATCATAGGTTCCAAATGCGCTAAGGTTTGGATAAAGATTGCTGGTGGCCATCCGTTTGCCCACCAGTGCTTTTTCCATATCAAGCTGATCGGCGATGGTTTGGGGATGCGTCTTCAACGAGTCGAACAACTCGTTCAAAGTGTGTGTTCCCTGCGCCTGCACCATCACTGGAAAAAACAGGATGATTAACAGTTTTTTAATCATAATTGTATTGTTTTTTAATTCAATATTAATAGTTGTAAGTACTCACTTGCAATAATAGATTAAAAAAATGATTTGTCAGGTAAAAAATGAAAAAAGTTTTTTGAGGAGACTTATCAGGGTTACGGAATTCATCCTGAAATGGTTGAAAGTTAAACAAAAGCTAAAAGAGGTTAAATTTTGTTAACCCTCTGTCAGTTAGATGCGTTATGGAATATATTTTGTCGGTTTTTTTATCAAAACCTAAAAACTGTAATGCCATGAAAAAAGTAATGTTAGTATTGGTAATGATGGTTGCCGGGATGATGGCTTCAGCTCAAACAGAAACCGACACGGCTGCCATACTCCATGAAAAACCACACGTAAACATTAAAGTTAACAAGGTTTACGATGAAGACGGAAACGTGATAAGGTACGATTCCACATACGTTTGGAGTTACTCGAACAGCACGGGTGATGTAACACTCAACATTAACCCTGACAGTTTGTTCAGGCAATTTAAGCCATGGTTTAAGCAACAACTTAACATGAATGATCCGTTTACGGATGAATTTTTTAACGATTCCACCATGTATCTCGACTTTTTTAACAACCAGCACTTTTTCGACCAATGGCAGGACGAGTTATTCAACTTACAAAAAGAGGTACGGAAAATGGACTCGTTAAAACAACTTTTCTTTAACAAATATCTTGAACAAGAGCAAATCAAAAGCAGCGAGCAGGGCAAAAAACAATAATTTAACATTTATTCCTGTAACTCCTGTCATCTGCATACCTTTTGCAATAAGAACCTGAAAATATGTTATTATTCCTCCCGTTTTCAGGTTTGGGAATTTATGAACGGATTTTGAAATTCGGTGTACTGACATCAAATTCTGCTACCCTTCGGGTGACAGGACTTCAGGAATAATATGCTTGAACAATCAACAATTTTTACTACTTAATACCACTAAAATATCTTGAATAATATTTTAACGGCCATGATAAGCAATATTATCGCCAATATTTTTTTTACACGTGAAGGGTTAAGTTTTTTGTGCATAAACATAGTTCCAAGACTGGCACCTGCTATACCCGCTACCGAAGCAATAATTAATATTCGCCAGTTAACACTGCCCATGGCGAGGTAAGTAAGGAAACCGGAGAAGGATGAAAAGGGTACAACAAAAGCGGTAATGGCAGCAATTTTTTTGGGGTTAAACCCCATCATTAGCATAAGCGGTGAAATAATTCCGCCTCCCCCTATGCCCAGTAGTCCTGAAAGCAGTCCTGCAAAAGCGCCGACAAGTGTTAGTTTAAAATAAGGCTTGTCTGTTCGATACTGATTTCCCTGTTTGTTTTTATGAAACAGGAACATTAAGCCCGAAAAAAGTAAAAAAGCCACAAACAAAATCAGAATAACATTACCGGAAATAAATTTTGAAAAATAAGCTCCGGCGACAGCAAAGAAAAATGAAGCAATAATGATGGGAATCCCGATTTTGAAATCAAGTCGTTTATGTTTTATGTTTGAAATGCTGGCTCCTGTCAGACTAACAGTATTATAAAACAGGCCAATGGGTTTAGCCATATTGATTGGAATGCCCAGCGAAACCAAAATCGGAATTAAGATAATAGCCGCGCCTACCCCTCCAAGGGCAAAAATAAAAGCCGCCACCAGCGAAATGCCGAATATTAAAAAATCCATTTTGTTTAAATATTGGTTTCAGGTTGATTATTTATACTTGTACACGGCAATGTTACTATTTCTAATTCAGACATTTGCGACTCTATTTTTTCTCTGTTCACAGTAACTTTACACACTTATCAGCGCATTATAAAATTTTCTGAAATCTCGTTTTATCTCATCCCTTATTCTTCTAAATTCCGATAAAACAAATTCTTCCGTTCCTGTGGCTTCGGCAGGATCGTCAAAGCCAATGTGCAAGCGGTGCTTTACTTCACCGGCAAACATGGGACAACTCTCCTTGGCGTCACCACATACGGTGATAACATAATCGAAAGCTTCCTCCAAGAATTGGGAAACATTTTTGGGGTAGCCGTTGCTGATATTTATCCCCTCCTCTTTCATTACCTGTACGGCTTTAGGATGAACCTTACCGCTCGGTTGGGTGCCTGCTGATATCACATCCAAGGCGGAATCAAACGATTTTAAAAAACCCTCGGCCATTTGACTTCGGCAACTGTTTCCGGTACAAAGGATAAGTATCTTCATC
>CAZKGB010000166.1:0-6223 GCA_964551935.1 uncultured Lentimicrobiaceae bacterium
CAACCGGATAGTCAAACGAAACCGGCAGGTCAATAGCCCAGGGAAGATTGTTTGCTGTTTGATACCATTTACCGGTAGCCGGATTGCTGTCGTCAATCCAAGTGCCGAATAATGAGTTATCGGCCAAGTCAGTTGGTTCTTCTCCGGCAAGGTGAACCTCTTTTCCTCTGTCTCTGTCGACCACAATAAACGGGTTGTAAGGGGCTGTACCAGTAACGTTGGTGGAGGTAGGGGAACTGTAAGTTACTACCAGTTGGTTGGTATCCGGGTCAACGTAAGCTACATCGGGTTTGGTGTTAACAAATTGTGAGCCTGATGATCCAATGGTGTTGAAAGCATTATCAAATAGGAAAACCACACTGTTAGTTTGATTATTTTCAGTTCCGTTTGAGGTAAGGCTCAAGTAGTTCTCGGTAAGCTGCGTACCTGAAACAGAGGCAATATTGGTTGGGTCGCCACCCATCATAAGTCCGAATCCGTTGATTAAGCTGGCGCCAACTGCTCTTGTTGAGTAGTCGAGGAAAAATTTCACCAATTGGTTCGAAGAGTTCAAAACCGATTTAAAGTGGTAATCTAAAACCAGGTCGTTAAAATCGTAATCTCCTTCACCCGGCCACAAATCTTCATATGCCAGTGTGCCCCAGTCGGTTTCGTTGGGATAATAGACATTAAACGCCATTGTCGGGTCGTTAGGATAATCATCGAAATCGTCATCCACGCCATCTCCGTCCGAATCAGTAACGGGGCCCGTTACAACAATATTATTTACATAAACAGCAGCATTTGCGGTATAGTCGTTGGTCCAGACCAAAACCTGACAGGAAGCGGTACCACTGGGCATGGTTGCTACAAGAGTTTTGGTTGTCCAGTTGGCTGAAGGGTGAAAATAGGTTAGGTTATAGTAGGCCAGAATAGAGCCGCTGGCGGTACGGGGTATAAGGTATAACCAAGAGTATAATCTGTTGTTGGTTCCAACACTTTTGATGTCAGCTGTAAAAGTAATTACGTCACCGGGGTTGGCATCAATCATTTGTGATACGCCACCATAATAATAGTTTCCCGGTTCAGTCCAAGGTGTTCTTACAACGTGGTCGCCACCATCGTCGTACCATTCCATGCTTCCCTGGTATTGTGTAAAATACCAGCGGCTATCAATAGGATGAGGAGTGCTCCAGTAATATATTGTGCCAAAATCGTTGGTTTCAAAATCACCATTACCAACTACATTTGTTCTGTCATTTGTAAGCAAAGGAGCATGCATGGTAACCGGTGTTCTCCAAGGTGTTTCTTTTGTGCCCGGTTCAGTGGTATCGGGGGGATTGAGTCCGTAGTCGTCGCCAAAATTAATAATAACGCCATCTTCCTTGAAGGAGTTGTTGGTAAGTTGAACCGTAAGGTCGCCAACAATAGTGGTTACATATATTTCGGACAGGGCAACGGGTACCTTAATTTTTCCTGTAAACATATTGTTATCATCAAAACTGCCTGACAATAGAAGCTTGCCTCCTTCTGTCGGGTTAGCGGTGTAAATATTAAACCTGCTTCGGTACGATGCGTTAAATTTAATAGTGGAAGGCATCTGAATTGTTACAGGTACTTCGTGGGTTGTTTCAAATGTAAAACCATCAGGGATGTTTAAATCATTCATGGTGGTTTTGTTGTCGGTTTTGTTTGTTTTGCAGCCGGTAGTAAAAACAAGCAGCAAGGCAACCAACGATAATAGGGTACTAATTTTTGTTTTCATGATAATATATATTTTTAGGTTAATATTTTATTGTAATTGTAATAATAAACATTAAAAATCATGCCAAAAAATAAAATTAAATTTATAATGCATGGTTTCAGATAAATACAAAAAATGCACTACTTCTCTCTTATTTTTCAATCTGGGAATCATGTATCAAATATACACAAAGATTTTGTATACTACAATAAATTGAACAAAAAGGACCATTTTTTTTACTTTGATACTATGCTATAAGGTGCCAATTTCAAAAGTGATTATCGAGAAGAAGAGTAAAAAGAATTATTCTTCCATCAGCTTATTAATGATATTATCCATACTAACGCCCTCGGCTTCAGCTTTGTAGTTTCTTACGATACGATGACGTAGAATAGGTAGTGCCACGGCTTCTACATCTTCAATATCGGGTAAAATTTACCGTGAATGGCAGCATGGGTTTTTGCTCCTACAATGAGAAACTGCGAGGCCCGCGGGCCTGCTCCCCAATTTAGGTATTTGTTGGCCCAATCGTGGGCTTTGTCGGTATCGGGTCTTGTTTTAGAAACCAGATTTACCGCGTATTCAAGTACATTGTCGGCTACCGGTATTTTGCGAATAAGTTGCTGAAAAAACAGTATCTCATCGGAATTCATTACCTCATCAACTTGAGCAGTAATTTCAGTTGTTGTTCGTTTAACCACCTCTATTTCTTCTTTAAAAGAGGGGTATTCTAAAATCAGGTTAAACATAAACCGGTCCAGTTGTGCTTCGGGTAGGGGGTAGGTTCCTTCCTGCTCAATGGGGTTTTGAGTGGCCAATACAAAAAAGGGCTCTTCAAGTTTATAGGAGACACCGGCAACGGTAACGGCTTTTTCCTGCATGGCTTCAAGCAGTGCCGACTGGGTTTTGGGCGGCGTACGGTTTATTTCGTCGGCTAAAATAACGTTTGAAAAAACAGGACCTTTAATGAATTTGAATTTTCGGTTTTCATCAAGAATTTCAGTCCCAATAATATCGGAAGGCATAAGGTCGGGGGTAAACTGGATGCGGCTAAAGGAGAGGCCTAGTACTTTCCCGACCGTATTAACCAATAATGTTTTTGCCAGTCCCGGAACTCCAACCAATAAAACATGGCCTTTACTAAAGATAGATATTAAGGTGTTTTGTACTATTTCATCCTGCCCGACAATAACTTTGGCAATCTCTTTTCGCAGGAGGTTGTATTTACTTACAAATGCCTTGATGGCTTCTACATCAGATTTGTAGTTTGTCATAGGTTTATTTATTTTTTAGCCAGTTGTAATGAAACGAACATTGTTTAAAGTCGTCACTAATTTTGATATAGGTGTTTTGGCTTTTTTCGTTAACCCATTCGTCAATAACTTTTTTTTGTTTTTGTTGAAGTGCCCATTGTTGAATTTTCGGGTAATCATCTTCGAGGTTTGCACGATGGGGTTTGGTTTTATCTTTCAAGTATAAAATGCGATAGGCATCTTTTTGTTTATCGGTTTTCATGGGAACCGGATTAGATATTTTACCAACTTTTAGCTTGTCGATCACGAACGAAACTTGTGGGTCGAGTTGCTCGGCTTCGAAGGAGGTTCCTCCGGTGTATTGATTAATAAGGTAACCGCCGTTGTTTTTATTTTCACCGTCCGAAAATTTAACAACGGCATCATCGAACGATATGGAGTCGTTGCGGATAAGCAGGGCTATACTGTCAAGTTCTTTTCGCGCTTTTTGAAGGTCGGCCGGCGACACTTTGGGAATCAATAAAATATGACGTACATTAACATAATCGCCTTTTCGTTCTATCATTTGTATAATGTGGTAACCCGCTTCTGTTTCAACAATATCGGACACCTCACCTTCTTTAAGTTTAAAAGCA
This sequence comes from uncultured Lentimicrobiaceae bacterium, assembly GCA_964551935.1. GTDB lineage: Bacteria > Bacteroidota > Bacteroidia > Bacteroidales > F082 > B16-G9. Next base: position 3,612 of record CAZKGB010000166.1, read on the forward strand.
ATAGCCTCAAACTCCGGGTAAAGCTGCCCGCGTCCATAAAATCCCAGCTCCCCGCCTTTTTTTGCCGAGCCCGGGTCTTCCGAATACAAGATTGCCAGGGTAGAGAAATTTTCACCTTTTAAAATTCTTTTTCTAAGTTCCAGCAGTTCCTCTTTTACCCTTATTCTTTCTTCAACGCTGATGGGTGGGTTTTTTACCAACTGCTGAATGACATATTCGGTTTTAATTTGTGGAATGCTGTCTTTCGGCAGCGACCTGAAATAGGATTTTACTTCGGAAGGTGTTACCGAAACCTCGGAAATAATTTGTTGTTGAACCTGTTGCGCCAGCAGCTGTTCCTTAATAACATTAAAAAGCTCCGATTTAATTTCGGTAATACTTTTATTGTAATATTGTTCAAGTTTTTCCTGCGATCCGAATTGGTTGATAAAAGTGCCAATTCTTCTGTCAAGCTCGGCGTTAACCTGAGCATCATCAACAACGATACTGTCGACTTCGGCTTGAGCAACCAGTAGTTTCTGAAAAAGCATATCTTCCAAAATACTGCATCGTACCTCCGAAGCGCTACCTTTAACAATCCCCTGCATTCGGTAATTGATGTACTGATTTTCGATGTCTGATTGTAAAATCATGTTGCGGCCAACCAGTGCGGCTATTTGGTCAATTACCTGTGGCTGCTGTGCTTTAACCTGAACAAAGCTGATAACTGTCAGGAAAACGATCAGACCTTTCAATAATTGATTATTTATTTTGTTTGTCATAAGTGTAAATCTCAAATTCATTTTTTCGTGCCGCCTCCTGATAGATTTTTTCATGTAAATTTTTAATAAAATCCATCTTTCGACTATTGGTTATAATATTTCGAATATTATTCTGTTCCAACTCCAACGGGGAGAAGTCGTTTTTTATTTTAAAGTCAACAAATTTAATCAGATAAACGTTGTTCTTGTCTTTAATTTTGACAAACTTATTGTTTTTTAAGAAAAGTTTTTTGTTGTATGTTTTTATGGGAATGGTTTTAACCACCTCATCAAACGGAACCCAAACGGTTGTATCGAGGAAATAGTTACCTGAGTACTCTTTACAATTGTACTCCAGCGAATCCATCATAACGGAATCGGGTAGATTAAAAAGGTGTACAAAATGTTTTTCAAGATTTTTGTTGTTTTCGATAACCACATACATGGCTCTTACAATGTTTTTGAGCAGCACGAAATCTTTTTTGTGGTTGCTGTAGTAATCTCTTATGGCTGAATCGGAAACCGCGGTGTCCATTTGTTGGCGGATGAGCTCTGTTTCGTAGGTGTATGAAATAAGAGCATTCCTGTATTTTTCAAGCTGTTGTTCAAAGTTGATCTCTTCAGGTTTGAGGTTTTGCATGGCTTTGTTTAAAAGCAGCTTGGTTTTTATCCAGTTGTGGGTGTAGTTGCGAACCCAAACAATAGAGTCGAGGGGTTCGGTGTTGGGTGGCAGAAGACCGTTTAAATCTTTTTCGTATAAAATATCATCACCCACTCTGGCAAGAGGGGTTCCCTCCTTTTGCTGATGGCAGGAAACCAAAGCCAGGAGCACAATTAGTATGGGAAAAATGAATCTATTCAAAAGGTGGTCTATATTAAAAAGGAATTGCCATAGCCTATACCAGATTAATGGCATTGAGGATGGCAATTCCCAAAGGTTAATTATTTTTTATTTTGTTCTAACCGGATAACTTTGGCTAAAACTTTTTCATTAACGGTTACAGGGTATTTTTGTTTCAGGTTTTTAACCCACTCTTTTTCAAGGTAATTTTGATAATCGGCCGTTACCAATCCTCTGGCTTCTTCCAGTTCTTTGGCTTGCGGTTTGAGTATTTTTTTAATTTTTACGTAAACATGCAAGTCTTCAACATCCGAGTTGCCGGCTTCATAAAAACCGGGTTCCCATTTAACGGTGTCCACATATTTGTTGTCGCCTTTTTCAAATTTACCCGGTATTATTTTTACTGAAGAGATGCTGTCGGCTAAAAGTTGTTTTGCAATATCGCCATCCTGGTCACCATTTTTAATAATGGCAAGTGCTTTATCTACATCCTCTTTTTTGTTGATATGGTAAACGGTTGCCAAGGCTCGTGGACTCCATTGGTAATTCACTCTGTTTTCGTTGAAAAACTTTTTAAGTCCGGCTGTATCTTTAACGGCTTTCGACCAAACTTTTTCGTCGCTAAGGTTAAACAGAAGAATTCCATCGTGGTACTCTTTCATCAGGCTGGCAAATTCGGGATACTCTTTTTCAAGATTGACATCTTTAAAGTCCATGCAGGTTTTTTCAACAAACTGGTCAAATAATTTGTTCAGGTAAACATCTTTGTCGATGTTGATTTGTTTTTTCTGGTTTTTAGCTACGTAGTTGGCAAAATCCATTTGTGTTTTTGTAGTTTTTCCTAATTTGATAACCGGTTTGCTAAAGGTTGAGGGCAGACTGTCGGCATTAAACATTTGAGTTAAAACGGTGGTGTCGATGGCGGCAAAGATTTCGGATTTGGCATCCTCGTAAATCTTGAAGTTGTTGCTCTTTTTTATGTTGGCAATAACCGATTCTTTGCTGAGTTGTGCCCGGGAGTCTTTTTTGAT
>CAZKGB010000167.1:0-6204 GCA_964551935.1 uncultured Lentimicrobiaceae bacterium
CCAGGCCAACAGGAAGAACCCCCAGCCAATAGGTATTTGGCGTTCGAGGTCAAGCCCGTACGATTTTAAGGTGTAAAACTTGTTAGGACCGAAATAAAAACGGAATGGAATATGTGACACATTTCCAAAACTAAAGGGTAAATCCATCTCGGCTTTAACCGATTTTAAATAACGAGGATTGACAGGGTGCTCTTTTTCAGTAACCGACAGGTCACCGCTTTCAAAATTGTTAACCGCAATCATGGTGGAAGAGAAAAAGGGTTGTTTAAAAGAGACCCATTTTAACTTGGTGGATATTTTTTCTTCATCATCACCACTCTCCGAGAGATAATCAACAGCATCGTTAACCGGTTTATAGTAAATTGTGGCGCCATTGAAGCGGTCGACATGGCGTTCCTGTTTCATCAGATCGGTTTCCCAAACAAGAGGAAGTGAACTGATATTGGTTGGAATCACCCCACGCATATTAACCAAATTAATATTGAAATCGAACATGTAATTATCACCGTGAAGGGTGTAGAGGTATTCGATGTATTTTGTTGAATCTATCACGCCATCAGCTTTGTCAACGTACAGGCGCATGCTAAAGGTGGCAGAATCGGCACCGGATACCATCAGACCGGTTGTTGTTACTCCTGAAGGTCTGAAATAAAGGTCGTTGGTATTAATAGCTTTATCGTGAGAAAAGAAAGATAATCCGAAATTCATGCTGTTGGGGTCAAACAAAAGCAATGGTAACGAATCCCAGGTTTGATACTCTTTTAATTGTACCTGTGTAATAAATCCGCCCCTGCTGTCGATTTCAATTTTAACCAAATCGTTTTCCAGGAAGAACTTTTCATTTTTTCCGGTAGCGGAGTTGGCAAAAACATCATACTTTGAATGCATAGCCTGGTAGGTAGATGAAGGGGCTTTTCCTTCTGTTACAGTTTCCGAAGTAACCGTATCTGCCACCCTCGATTCAAGCGCCTTTTCTGCATGTTGCTTTGTTATAGCAATTTGAGCTTTTTTAATCGAATCCTGTTGAAACTGAACATACTCTAACGAATCTTTTATATGTTGCTTTTGCTGAATTTCTTCTTTAGAAGGACTAAGCCAAACCGAGTATCCAATCATTATGGCAGCAATAAGCACAAAACCTATTATGGAATTTTTATTCATAATTTCATTTTTTAAGAGCTGCAAAGGTAACCAGAAATAACTTAAAATGCAGAAGAAATACCCTTAAAAGTAACAAGATTTAAAGAAGTGGAATTCAGATACTACGGTGATATCGATAAGATTTTATAAAAAATACATCTTCATATGAAGTTTTATAAATGATTTGTTTACTTTTGGCTATCTAATTTTAAAGTAATTAATTCATGGCATCACATCGTACGCTGTTTAAAGAGGTTCAACATTTACCACGCACTTTAGTTTATGTAATTGTTATTGTTTTATTAGTGATATTAGGATATCTTTACTCCTCCACTTACAATATGTATCTAAACGAAACATCCATAAGAGGATGGTCGAGAGCCTTTAAACTGGTTCTTGCAGGCATGGTGGTACTTACTTTTTTTATTTTGGGTTTGATTTATATTGTGTGGAGTTACAAGCTGGTTACCAAAGTATCGGTTCGCTCATTTTATTTTAAATTGCCTCCGATAAAAAACAAATATAAGAAAATCAGTACCATGCGTATTTTAAGTGTTAAGCATGCTACCACAGACAAATTGCCTCGAGGTACGGTTAAAATCAAGATGACCGGTAAAGAGGGTGTTCTGATGGAACTTGAAGACGACAAAAAAGCTTTTATAGGTTCACAACATGCTGAATCGTTGGAAAAAGCTTTTCAAAAAATGTTAGATAACGCATAGCAGGTTTTGAATACGACTATTTTATGAATCGCTTAAGAATACTGTAATAAAAAAAACTTCGGAAGCAATTCCGAAGTTTTTTTTTAAATGAACGTGAACGGTTTATACTTTAGGGTTTTTCAGCTTATCTTCTTTAAAGTAAGCAGAAACAGCTATTGCAAAAATCACCACCAAAGTATAATAAACAAAATTGGGTATGGGAACCGGGTCGCCTTTGGCATAAGAGTGCAAACCCGATAAGTAGAAGTTAACGCCAAAATAGGTCATTAAAATGGAAAAATAGCCTATTAAAGAAGCAAGGTTAAAGGTAAATTTTGATTTTAATCCAGGAATAAAGCGCATGTGCGTGATAAAGGAGTAAACCAAAACCGATACCAGCGCCCAGGTCTCTTTGGGGTCCCAGCCCCAATAGCGCCCCCAGCTTTCATTAGCCCACACACCCCCTAAAAAGGTGCCGATGGTCAGCATGTATAGTCCTACAATCATTGATCGTTCGTTGATGGCTGTTAGCTCGTTGATACGAAAATCCATAAATTCACGGTTTTTTTCGTTTTTGAAAAGCATCAAAACAAGGTTTAAAAATCCAAGCAACATCGATAGTGCTAAAAACCCGTAACTGGCTGTAATAACCGAAACATGAATGGTAAGCCAATACGATTTTAATACCGGCACCAGGTTGGTAATCTCCGGTTCCATCCAGGTAAGATGAGCCACCATTAATATCACCGAAGTTAGTACTGTGGTGGCGGCAACCGTCATAGCCGATTTTCTGGAAAAGAGAAGTCCGGCCAGCATGGTAATCCATCCAATATACACCATCGACTCGTACCCATCGCTCCAGGGTGCATGCCCCGAAATATACCAGCGCATGCCCAATCCCACTGTTTGAGCTAAAAACCCAAGGGCTATCAAAAAGGTAAAAAGGTTAACAACCTTTGAAAGCTTTTTCGAATTTTTAAAAATATTGATGAAAATCAAGGTGAGCATAATTATTCCCAACAGTCCGTAAACCTTACTCAGGTTGTCAAATATCATCCATTGGTTGTATAAAATCTCAACCTTGATTTTGGTTTTCGAAGGAAGGATCTCTCCTCCAAATTTCTGCTGATAAAGTTCAATACCCTCTCTTAGTTCGGCAGCCTGCTTGTAGTCACCTTGCTTGATGGCGTTAAAATAGGCAGGCAGTATTTGCGCCACCATGGCCGAATCCTGCGGAGGCAATCCCGAAATGGATGATGAAGTTGAAAACCAGGGCTTATAAGCGTCGGTTGGGTTGGGGAGGAGACGAAGCATATCTCCGGTGTAAACCATATAACAGATGTTTAACTTTTCGTCAACCTTCATAATGTCTTTATCAAACAAACCGCGATGAATCGGTTTTTTATTGTACGCCTCCTGCACATAACTTCCCAATTTATACTTACCGGTTTTCATGTCAATAAAATCGAGGTAAGAGGCATAATCGCCTTTGACTCCCAGAATATGTTGCAGTTCGGTGTTCCGGGCAATACCAAATCTTATTTTGATCATGGGAACCTGTTGCCACGACACGGGGTCGGAAACCATTCCCAACAAAACCTGATCGGGTGTTAAACCTTCAAAACCGGCTTTCTTCGTTATCTTTCTTAAAATTTCACTACTAAGCGTATTAACCGGCTTGATACGGCCATCCCGCGATAAAACCACCAGCTCGCCAAAGGCTTTCGCCTCCTGTTTATCCACCGGCTTTAAATCTTTTACCGATAGATGTTGGTTGTGCTGACCCAGTGCCAGATTCGACATAAACAGCAAAGGAAGCAACAAGACAACGGCACCCGTTTTCAGGTTTTTGGCACTTTTATTTATTATCCGTCCCAAAGCGGCAAATCGTGTATTTCTGCTGAAAACAGCCAGAAACATTCCCAAACTCATTAAAAAGTAACCAACGTAGGACACACCGGTTCCCCAGGCATCGTGGTTTACCGAAAGGATGGTTCCTTTTTCATCGGGATCGTATGAAGATTGGAAAAAGCGGTATCCCCGGTGGTTTAACACATGATTCATATAAATACGGAATGGCATCTCGAGATTCTCTTCCGGATCGATTAAGGTAACTTCGCTGGCATAGGAGGAGGGGCTGTTAGAGCCCGGGTAGCGTTCAAGCTGAAATTCGTTTAATTTGATGGAAAAGGGTAATTCTATATTCTTTGACCCGTAGGTTAATGTTACTTTAACCCCATTAATATCAACGGTTTCCTGAGTACCTTCATACCCTTTTCCACCCCGCAATACCACCTCTTTTTGATTTCCGTTCACATTTACATTTAATACCAGGGCATCCATCAGGGTTGCTTTTTTCGGATCGTAGGGTTGATAGGTTATTTTCCCGGTGGGATAAAACTCCGTCAACACCAAATTCAAACTCCCAATCTGGTAAAGATATCTTTTCTCAAAAGGATGCCATTGGTTGGGGGCAAGCATTTCGTAACCGGCCGTACCCATCGACATGCGTGAAACCGAATCAACCGATTTAAACCATAAGGTATCGTTTCGGTAGTTCATTACAAAAGCACCCTTTTCGTTTTTGTTCCATTTTAACAGATAAGCCCCTATACGTTGCTCCATTCCTGGTTTCATGTAGTAATTCTTCCTGCCCATACCGGCTGATGCCACTAAAACAGCATAAGGTTCGCCCTTTTCGGAGGCTGTTACGCTTTCGGTAGCATTGGGAATAAACTCCTTGGTGGTGATGGAAACGCTGGTGTTACCCAGCTTAATATTATCGCTGTAATCGTTGGGTGACAATACCGATAAAAGCACTTTCTTTTCACTGCGGATGGTTTTACCGTTGGCCGTTACCCCGGCGATAACATAGGTTTTGTCGGATAATATGTGGTTCGACAACGCTCCCCGGCGAATGTGCATAGTCCCTTCGAAACTGACAAACCGCGTAATGGCTGCACCCATAAGAATGATTAAAAAAGCCAGATGAAAAGTAAACACGGGCAACTTTTTTAAGCGATACATCTTAAACTTAATAATATTCCCAATAAGGTTCATTGCAAGCAGGCCCAATAAAATATCAAACCACACGGCATTATATACTACCGCTTTAGCAGCGGTTGTTCCAAAATCGTTCTCGATAAAAGTTGCTGTTCCAATGGAAAAAGCAAAAATTAAAATTAATATCCCCATGGTTTGCATGGAAAACAACAGGTTGGTAAATTTTTTCATAATTACTCCTTTGTTTTTATCAATACATCCAAGGCTCCCACCCCGAACTTTGAGATGGCTGCCATCCGGTTTTCAATTCCCTCGTAACCTTCCAGCTCCTTGATGATGGTATTTTTCAGTATTCCGTTCCCTACACCATGAATAAAAGTAACTTTCTCATACTCGTTAATCATGGCGCTTTCAAGTGCCTTTTTAAAATAGTCAATTTGAAGGTTCAGCATATCGTGGCTCGACATCCCTAAAATATTATCAACCAATTCGCCAATATGAAGGTCAACTACTGCTTCGTTTACGGCAGTTTTGTGTTTATCAATCAACGGTTTCTCCACCACCGTTTCCGATTTGGTTTGCCTTGCGACAGAACCCGATTTTTGAGAAAGAATGTTGTCGGAAACCACCTCCAATGCGTTTTCAGGACTTAACTTAACTATCAAGCCTTTACCCCTGAGCAAACTTCCCGAAGTATAGCTGCCCTCTTTGTAAAAGCGACCTGCTTTAACATTAATCCTGCTATGTAGGGGCATAAAGAGTTTTGATGGTTTATCGGTATGAAACAAAACCTGAACATATCCGGTGTTCCAGTTCTCCAGTTCATCGCGCTCGATGGTTTCAATAACAATTTTTGAGTCGGGGGGAATGGAACCGTAGTCGATGCCAACCATTTCATCGTTTTGCTCCATGAAGAGGCTGTACAAAATATCGTACTTAGTATTATTAATTAAAAGAATATCCAGCGCACCGGTAAGCAGCCATTGCTGATCGTGAGGCTCGTAGGCAAAATAGATGCCTTTTTCCTCCTTCACGTCAAAATAGGGACTTATCTCGCTAACGCGTTCCGGTTCATTATTTTCGGGTTCTGCCACCGGCGCAGATGTAGCCGGCCGTACCTGAAACTGACTGGTTATATTGTCGGCCTCTTTAGCCCTGTAATCGAGTATTAAATCGCTCTCCATCACCGGCATTTCAAAACCGCCATCTACTTCAACTTTAACCATGCGGTTATCGACTATTGCCGTTACAATACCACCGCCGCTCTCGTTTAAAAAATTAACTTTATCACCTATCTTAAATTTCATCTTTATAATTTTTAATAAAAAGCGAAAATAGTAATAAAAACAACCATTCCTTT
>CAZKGB010000168.1:0-6182 GCA_964551935.1 uncultured Lentimicrobiaceae bacterium
ATTTATAATGAATGCTAATTATTAACTTGTTGGCACAGTCTGTTTAGAGGCTTATCGTACCAGAAGCGTTAAAGTAAAAATACCTCCCTCCTATTTTTTTAACATTTTTATCAGCTTAAAGCTTGACTTGGCATTTGGTTTGATATATATTTGCATTATGAACATATGTTCATTATGAAGTAGCTGTTTAAACTTTATAAAAAAGGAGGTTATTATGCCAAGAGGTGACAGAACCGGTCCGTTAGGCGAAGGCCCCATGACCGGATTACGAAGAGGACGCTGTGCCGACGACAATGCCACATTAGGATTTGGAGGTTTTGGTTTTGGAAGAGGCGCAGGAAGAGGATTCGGTTTTGGAAGAGGTATAGGGTGGCGATGGAACAACACCACTACCAACCCCGAAACCGAGTCGGGACTCAAATCGGCCATCAATGTTTTAAAAGAGCAGTTAGCCGGTTTGGAAAACCGACTTAAACGCTTCAAGTCGGAAGAGTAACTTGACCATGTCATCCTGACACCTGCCTGTCAGGATGACTTTTTTTTATTTTACCAACAAAACAGGGAATGAAAAGCAGCAAAACACAATCCTTTCATAAAATATTTGTACAATTCAAAAAATATATGTAACTTTACAATATGTGAAATTTAAAAAATTATAGCCATGTATCAATTAAGAAAGTATCACGGTGAGCGGGTTCAATCGTTAACCTATGGTGATGAAAACCAGGAATTTTCGGTGGGTATTATCGCCCCGGGTGAATATGAATTTGGTGCCATCAAAAAAGAAGTAACGACGGTAACACTAGGGGAGATTAATGTTTGGGTAGAAGGTAACAACTCCTGGAAAACCTATACCAAAAATGAAACATTTAGCATTCCTGAGCACAAAAATTTTAAATTCAAAGTGGACAAAGTTAGTTCGTATATTTGCATCTACGAATAAACGAATATTGTTTTTATGAAAAAAACGGAAGAGATCATCCGGGAGGCGGAAATAACGGAGGATAAAAAGAAACTTGAAAGCTTGCTGGAGGAAATCAACACACGGCTTCATAACAAAGCTGATGTTGATTTATTACTATGCAGGGCAGGCATCTTGACCAAATTTCAGCAATATGGTATGGCTATAAACGATTATAACAAGGTGCTGGAAATCGAGCCTGAATCAAAGCATGCCAAAGCTCAAATCGACTTGCTCAAAACAATATTGCGATACACCAACACCGATATTTACGCCAGTCCCAACACCAATATGGATCCCTGGCTCGAATAAAAAGGTGTTGCCCGACAACTATTCAATTAAAAGTGTAAATTTGTACCGATTAGTGGCAGGTCGGCATTTTTTTACTATTTCTTTTTTACATCTACTCAACATTACCTGTTCTTTCCAGTACAGAAAACCGGCGTGTTATCATTCAGGTAATATATGGATAAGATAGAAAAATACCGTGTTCACCTGTTAACCCTGATGGCCATGCTCTTTTGGGGCATTTCGTTTGTTTGGTCGAAGGTGGTATTTCTCACCTACTCCCCCATCACAACCATCTTTTTCAGGTTAACTATATCGGTTGTTTTTCTTTTTCTTTATATGCTGGTTGCCAGGCAATTTGAAAAAATCAAACAAAAGGATTTAAAATATTTATTGCTATCGGCCCTGTTTAACCCGTTTTTATACTTTCTGGGAGAAAACTTTGGATTGCAACGGGTTTCGGCCTCACTGGCATCTGTTATCATAGCCACCATACCGGTTATCACCCCTTTTATTGTAATCTTTTATTACAACGAAAAAATCACACGAATCAATATCCTGGGTTTAATGGTTTCATTCGTGGGAGTATTAATTATTGTATTATCCAACACGCAACAACTTCAAGGCAACTTTACCGGTATTTTGGTTTTATTTATCGCCGTTTTTTCGGCCATCTTTTACACCATCTTTGTAAAAAGGCTTAGCCAAACCTACCGTGCGGTTACCATTATTGCTTATCAAAACCTGATTGGGGTCTTTATGTTTTTGCCACTGGTATTACTACTCGATATAAACAACATCGTGCACACCACGCCCAATACCGAAACCATAACTTCGCTTCTTATGCTTGGCATTTTTGCCTCTTCGGCAGCTTTTATCTTTTTCACGGGGGCCATTAAAAACCTGGGAATCATTAAAACAAACCTCTACACAAACTTAATACCTGTTTTTACCTTTTTATTTGCTTTTATTATTTTAGGAGAAGAGATTACACTGTTTAAAACCATTGGCCTGATAACAGTTATCATCGGAATTATCATGTCGGAAAGAGATAAAGGCAAAAAGATTCCCATTAAGAGTTTGATTGAACAGCAAAAGGATAAAAGCTCCTAAAACCTTTACTTCTCTTTTGAACGACGGCTGCCCCTGAATACCCCTTTTATCTTATCAATGGTAACAGCATGCTCTTCGGCACCCATCTTACCCAAAAGAAATCCAAGCGGTTTTAGTCTCTCCACATTCTCGCCCAACACGCGCAATACAGCCACCACCGGCACGGCAATAAACATGCCCGGAAGCCCCCAGATAAACCCACCGAAGGTGATGGCCAAAATAATCATGAACGGATTGATGTTTACATGCGCACCAACAATGTTGGGCGTTAAAATATTGTTTTCGGTAAACTGAACCACGATAAACTGTATCACCACTAAAAAAGCATATTCCGGTGAATCCATGGTAAAAACAGCAATAAAAAAGGGAAACAGGTAACCAATGATGGTTCCGTAATAGGGAATAAAATTCATCAACGCGGCAAACAACCCGACCAGCAGAGCAAAACGCAGACCGATAATAAGAAATCCTAAGCTGTTAATCACGAACAGAATGGTTACCACGAAAAACACCCCGGTTATATAGTGCATGGCAACGGAGTTAACCTCTTCGATAATGCGCTCCGCTTTATGGTGATTATCTTTGGGAATCAACATCAAAACAAATGCCTTGAATTTGTTTCGATAATAGAGCAGAAAGAAAACATAAACCGGCATTACAAAAATAGTAAACAGTGTATTAAAGGTAATGCCAAATGCCGTTTTGGCCACGTTCGCACTATTGGAAATCACGGTTTCAATCATCCCGGAAACACTGTTCTTTATCTCTCCCGAAGTAACCCCCAACATGTTTTCCAGCGAATTGAAAATAATATTGATGTTTTGCGCAGCCTGATGCTTCATCTCGGGTACACTGGTTAAAAACAACGCCGACTCCTTATAGATAAAAAACAAAACACCATAAACCATGGCAAGTCCCAAAATGATTCCAACAATGTTGGCCAATATTCGCGGAACCCCTTTTCTTTCCAATGAGCTGGTAACAGGAAAAATAAAGTACGCAAAAAGCGCTCCCAGCACTATGGGACGCAGATAATTTTTAAATTCCGAAAGAATATAAATAGTTAACCATATAAATAACAAGGCAATGGTTACATTAAAAAGCAACGGAAATTGTATTTTACCCCTCGAGCGTATCATTGGAACTTTTTAGTGAATTAAGGCAAATTTACTAAGGATTTCGGTTACAACCACAATTTACCTATTTTTACTCACTAAAAAACCTTAAAAAAAACAATGGCAGGCGAACCCAGGAAATTTGGTGCATTTTCGGGTGTTTTTACACCTTCAATATTAACCATATTGGGTGTTATCATGTACCTTCGTTTAGGCTGGGTTGCAGGAGTAGCAGGGCTGACAGGTATTATTGCCATTATTTTACTGGCACACGTAATTTCGTTTACTACCGGACTCAGTATATCGTCGATTGCCACCGACAAGCGAATTAAAGCCGGAGGAATTTACTACATCCTTTCGCGATCGTTGGGATTACCCATGGGGGGATCAATCGGTATTACACTGTTTGTGGGTACCGCACTTAGCATCTCTCTTTACATCATCGGTTTTACCGAGAGTTTCCTTTCCATTCCCACCATACATGGCTGGATTGAAGCCCTGGGCATGGCACCCGACAGTTTAAATACCACCAGGATTATAGGTACAGCAGTACTGGTGTTGTTGGTAATAATAGCCTTTATCAGTACCGACATAGCCATAAAAACCCAGTTTATTATTTTAACCGCCATCGTCCTGTCGTTGGTTTCAATTTTCATCGGGTTTTTTGTCCACCCCAACATAGCCCCTCATGCCGGCGGGGTTGATATCTCCCCCTTTAAAGATTTTTCATTTGAAGTGGTTTTTGCCGTATTTTTCCCAGCAGTAACGGGATTCACGGCCGGGGTAGCCATGTCGGGCGATTTAAAAGACCCGAAAAAGGACATTCCCAAGGGAACCATGTGGGCCATTATCATAGGATTTGTCATTTACCTGTTGCTGGGCATTAGCTTTGTTCTGTTCGTTAATCGCGACCTGTTGCTGCACGACTACAACTTTTTACTTCGTTTGGCCTGGATACCGGCGCTGGTGATTGCCGGAATATGGGGAGCCACCCTCTCATCGGCACTGGGTGGAATTTTGGGCGGTCCGCGTATTTTACAGGCCGTGGCCAACGACCATATCGTACCCAAACTCTTTGCCAAAGGATACGGTGCCAGCAACGAGCCACGCAACGCCTTACTGTTCACCTTTCTTATTTCAGAACTTGGCGTGCTTATCGGCGATTTAAACATTATCGCGGGTATCGTTACCATGTTCTACTTAACGGCCTACGGTTTTATCAACCTGGCATTTGCCCTCGAAAAGTGGGCCAGCGCCGATTTCAGACCCTCCTTTAATGTTTCGGTATGGATTGGCGTAATTGGCTTTGTTGCCAGCTTTATGATTATGTTTAAACTCGATATGGTTAACATGTTTGTAGCGCTGACGATACTGGGCATCATCTACTACTACATAAGCCGTAAGCATCATCACCGGCGCATGGCCAGTGTTTGGGAAGGTGTTAACATCGCGCTGGTTCGGAACATTCTTAACAAGCTTAACCGACAAAAAACCAGCGAGCAAAACTGGAAACCCAATATCCTGTTGTTTAGCGGCGGGACCAAAAAACGACCCTACCTGATTGAATTCAGCAAAGCATTGGTAGCCCAGCAGGGAATGGTTTCGAACTTCGACCTGATATTAAATCCATCAGCCAAAGAACTTTTCCCCAAAAGAAGAGAAGCCATTATCGACGATGATACAGAGAGCAATAAAGGTATTTTTGCTCAAAAGCTGGAATGCAACAACGTGTTTAAGGGTATCGAAACCATTGCCTGCGTTTATGGTTTTAGCGGCGTGGAACCCAACACCGTGTTAATGGGCTGGGGACGAAACAGCGATGACCCCAAACAGTTTGTTAGAATGATAAACAGGCTGATAAATCTCAATCTCAATGTTGTACTACTCGATTACGACAAAGAACGCGGGTTTGGAAATTATAGCACCATTGATGTATGGTGGCGTGGCGGTTCAAACAATGGAAATTTTGTATTGGCCCTCATCAAGTTTATTCATGCCACTTACGATTGGCGTAACGCCCGGGTACGCATTATGATTGTAAATCCGGTAAACGATAACAAATCGTGGATTGAGCGCGATGCCCGTAACGTGTTGGCAAATATGCGTATTGATGCCGAGATAAGGGTAATCAACAACGAAATTGACGAACGATCGATTTACGACATCATCAAACAGGAATCGATCAACACTGATTTGGTATTTATTGGCTTCCCGGATATTGTAAAAGGAAAAGAAGAGGAGTTTATTAAAGGTACCGACCGGCTCTGTTTAAACATTGGCACTACGGCACTGGTTAAAGCTTCCAGCCTGTTCCAGGAGCTCCATATTGGTTTTGTTCCCAGCATGAGTCAAAAAGGATTTCCTACCGAAAAGAAACAAGAAACCATAAAAGTCCCCTCCCTCGCCAAACCCCTATCAAGTGCTTTTGAAGAGGAGATAACCCGCTATTACAACCATTCTATCCAATCATATCAGAGATTAGATTATCAGATTTTAGAGTAAGAGTTATTGATGAGAAAGAAGGTGCGGCAGCTCGAGTTAGAGTTATAATAACGTTATATGATAAATATAAAAGTTGGAGTACTGTTGGAGTTTCTACAAATATTATTGAAGCTAGTTATATAGCATTAACTGATGGTATTTTGTACAAATTAATAAACAGAAAATAGAAGGATGATAAAAAGGACAACGGTTATATTTACAAT
>CAZKGB010000169.1:0-6129 GCA_964551935.1 uncultured Lentimicrobiaceae bacterium
TATACAACTAACCGACGGCAAAAATAACTTTTTATTACAGATAATGTGTTTTTTTTGGAGAGGGAAATTTTCAACGTTGAAAAGAGTGTTGCTGCAGGCAAAGCGAACCCGTCATCCGAAGGAGGCACGACTGAGGAATCTCCCGAGCATTAGCCTGTCCTTAAAATGAGAAACCCTTTATTCTCTCTATAGACCTCTCTCACGGTTTGCAACCGTGAGTTTCTGCCTACTGTTATCCAAAAGGCACGGAATCAATTTCCAATCATAAGCACAGAATGATTACTTTTGCCGCTCATTTTTTTACCTATGGCCAATATTAAGAAAGAAATCAGCAAAAGACGAACTTTTGCCATTATCAGTCATCCGGATGCCGGAAAAACCACTTTAACCGAAAAGTTGTTGCTGTACGGGGGTGCTATTCAAGTAGCAGGTGCCGTAAAATCAAACAAGATAAAAAAAACCGCTACTTCCGACTGGATGGAAATCGAGCGGCAGCGTGGTATTTCGGTGGCCACTTCGGTGATGGGCTTTGAATACAGCGGCACAAAAATCAATATTCTCGATACACCCGGCCACCAGGATTTTGCCGAAGACACCTTTCGTACATTAACGGCTGTTGACAGCGTGGTGGTAGTAATAGATGTTGCCAAGGGGGTAGAGCCGCAAACCGAAAAGCTGGTTAAGGTATGCCGCATGCGCAACACGCCCATCATCGTGTTTGTAAACAAACTCGACCGCGAAGGAAAAGATGGCTTTGAATTGTTGGACGAAATCGAACAGAAACTCGGACTGCATGTAACACCTTTAAGTTGGCCTATCGGAATGGGAAGCACCTTTAAGGGTGTTTACAACAATTATTTTGAAAAGCTGAACCTCTTTACACCCAACAAACAGGTGGTGGAGGAGAGCATCGAGTTTACCGATATTGATAGTCCGGAACTGGAAGAGTATCTTGGCGAAAGTGCCGGCCATTTACGCGAAGAGGTTGAGCTGATTAGGGGTGTTTACCCTGAATTTAACAAACAACAATATTTGGATGGCAAGGTATCACCTGTTTTTTTCGGTAGTGCTTTAAACAATTTTGGGGTAAAAGAGCTGCTGGATGCTTTTATCGAAATTGCACCTGTTCCCCTGGGTCGTGAAACAGAGCAGCGATTTGTAAAACCGGAAGAAGAATCCTTTTCAGGGTTCGTATTTAAAATACATGCCAATATGGATCCCAATCATCGCGATCGTATTGCTTTCGTCCGGGTGGTTTCCGGCACTTTTAAACGAAACACACCCTACCTTCACACTCGTCTGGACCGCAAATTAAAATTTGCCAGCCCCACAGCCTTTATGGCTCAAAAAAAATCAATTATTGATGAAGTTTTTCCGGGCGATATTGTGGGTTTGCACGACACGGGGAATTTTAAAATCGGTGATACGTTAACCGAAGGGGAAATGCTGAATTTTAAAGGAATACCAAGCTTCTCTCCCGAGCTTTTTAAATATGTCGAAAATGCCGATCCCATGAAATCCAAACAGCTGGCCAAAGGGCTTGACCAACTTATTGATGAGGGGGTGGCCCAACTGTTTACAGGTAAACATACCGGGCGAAAAATTATCGGAACCGTGGGAGCCTTACAATTTGAAGTTATCCAATACCGTCTGCTCCACGAGTATGGTGCCAGCTGCCGTTACGAACACATCACCCTTTACAAAACAGCCTGGTTTGTAAGCGATAATAAAGAGCAGTTGGAAGATTTCAGAAAACGGAAAGCCAACAACATTGCCCTCGACAAGGAGGGTCGTGAAGTGTTTATGGCCGACACCCCTTTCGCACTTCAGATGGCACAAGACAAATACAAGGATATTAAATTTTACTTTACTTCGGAGTTTGGCAATAATGAGAGTTAAACGCAAAAAAATCTTTTTCATCTCTGTAAAGTCGTGTAGTTATAGTTTTTGTTAGTTGATTTTTTTCCGCAAACGTTTCCGGTGGTAAATTATACAACCATATATCGGGGTTGATAAATATTTTTAAGGTTGACCGATTTTTTCCATTCTTGCAAGCCGTAGGGCAATGGGTATTTAAATTATCTTTATCGCCTTTAAATATAAAACGTTACATCATGGCAAAAAAACCGCATCTTAGTTTTTGGCAGATATGGAATATGAGTTTTGGATTTTTAGGTATCCAGTTTGGGTTTGCCTTGCAAAATGCCAATGTCAGCAGAATTTTCGAAACCCTGGGTGCCAACGTTGAAGACATCCCTATTTTGTGGATTGCGGCCCCCGTAACCGGTCTGATTATCCAGCCGATTATTGGCCACATGAGCGACAATACCTGGGGAAAATTGGGACGCAGAAGGCCCTATTTTTTAGTAGGTGCCATATTGGCTTCGCTGGCTCTTTTTGTGATGCCTAACTCGCCGGCGTTATGGATTGCTGCCGGAATGCTTTGGATTATGGATGCCTCGATTAACGTTTCGATGGAACCTTTCAGGGCTTTTGTTGGCGATATGCTTCCTTCAGAACAACGAACCCGTGGGTTTGCCATGCAGAGTTTCTTTATTGGAACCGGGGCTGTTATTGCCTCCGCGTTGCCTTACATGATGACCAACTGGTTTGGCATTGCCAATACCGCGCCCGAGGGCATGGTACCCCCTTCGGTGAAATTTTCGTTTTACATTGGTGGTGCCATCTTTTTTCTCGCCGTGTTATGGACCATTGTCAGAACCAAAGAGTACGCTCCCGAAGAATTAGAATCGTTTAGAGAAAACGAAGAAGCCAGGGTAGCGCAAGAGCGCGAGGCCGATGAAATTTTACCTTACAACCGGTTTTTAAAACGAAGCCTTACCTGGCTCGTATTGGGTGCTGTTTTTACCTGGCTCGTTTACTATTATCAACTCGAGGCCGAACTCTACATTTTAGGAATGGGCCTTTTGGTGTTTGGTATTGTGCAGGTTATTACCGGCCTTTTAGTAAAAAACGAAAATGACAAAAACGGGTTCGTGGTGGTGATAAACGATCTGTTTAAAATGCCAAAAACCATGAAACAGCTTGCCGTCGTTCAGTTTTTTTCGTGGTTTGCCCTTTTTGCCATGTGGATTTATACAACTGCTGCCGTAACCAGTCATGTTTACGGTACCGAAGACACCACCTCTGAACTTTTTAACCGGGGAGCCAACTGGGTAGGTATTATGTTTGCCGTTTACAATGGATTTGCAGCCCTGGTGGCCTTTTTGTTACCGGTTTTGGCAAAATACACCAACCGGAAAATCACCCATCTTATTTCGCTGTTGTTGGGGGGGCTCGGTCTGATATCCATCTATTTTATTTATAACCCCTATTTGCTAATTCTTTCGATGGTGGGTGTGGGTGTTGCCTGGGCAAGCATCCTGGCCATGCCTTATGCCATCCTTACGGGATCGTTGCCCCAGCATAAGATGGGAACCTACATGGGAATTTTCAACTTCTTTATTGTTATCCCGCAAATTTTGGCGGCAAGTCTGTTGGGATTTTTTGTCAAATCAATAGCCGACGGCGAAGCAGTTTATGCCCTTGTTCTGGGAGGAGCCTCAATGATTGTTGCCGGTCTGTTGACATTGATGGTGGATGATGTTGATGATCCCAACAGGAAAAAAGCTTAAGGTGTAATTTTACGGTTGCAAACCGTGAGAGAGTAAGGGGTAACCCTTACAGAAAGAAGGTTTAAAAACTTTGTCTGTTACCGGTTTAGCCACACGGTAGTGCGCATTGACAGCGATACATCTCAACGGTTGTGTGTCTTACTTTTAAAGCGTCCTTGAGAATTAAGGACTCCATCATCACCCTTCAAGAAACTTAATCTGAATATCAGCTATTCGCCAACCTTTTTCCGGGTATCTTCCAAGGCGGTATCTGTTCCGAAAACATGAAGGATATCCCCAATTCTAAGATAGGTCTCCCCGTGCGGGATGTATGATTCATTGCCTCGCTTTATAATCATCAATATGGCGTCGTTGTGAAAAGGAATGGTTTTAACCTGCCGATTGTCCATCTCCTTGTTGAGTACTGTTATTTCATCGAGGCTGAAATTTTCAAACGACTCTACCAAATCGTGGTAGGTGGTTGGCCTCACAATCAGATTTTCGATGGTAGTGGCCAAAACCCTGCGGGAATCAACGGCTTCTACCCCATGATGTTTGAGCTTCTGTTCAATTTTAAGACTTCCCGAACGGGTGATAATTCGCTCGTGTAGAAACTCTTTTCTTAACAGTTTGCTTATTATCATATTTGTTTTGTCGGAGCCGGTCTCAACTACAACGTAGTCTTCCGGCTTGAGCTTTAATTCTTTGTAAAGCTCTTTTTTAAACCCGTCACCTTTAATTACCCAAAGTCCTTTATCTTTGATTTCGCGGCAACGTTTAGGGTCTTTTTCGATAATAACCACCTGCTTTGAATGCAGGTGCATTCGCCGGGAAAGCAGAACACCCGTACTGCTGCCACCAATGATTATAGTTTTCGAACCTTCCAGTTTTTTTACCGGCGAAAGCATGTTAAACAGTGTTGGCGATAACAAACAGGTGGCTACAGCCATCATAACAAAGCTGGCGTTAATACCCGGTGAAATAACACCCAGTTGCAAACCGATGGCCGAAGCGGCAATGATTAGGCTTAACCTCGACGACATTAGAAATCCACCGGAAATAGCTTTCCGAAAACCAAAAAGACGGTACCATAGCAACGAGGGTAGCAGTTTGATAAGAAACAGAACCACAAGCAGGGCAATTAAAAAATAGACCAGCGAGTTTTCAAATTCGCTAAACGCGGAAGGGTCGAACTCGTAGCCAACCATAATAAAAAAGATGGGGATAAAAAAGCCATATCCCATCCCATCGAGTTTAACCATTACCAACGAGCGTTCGCGGTGCAAAAAAGCCGAAAGCAATAAGCCACTCAAAAATGCACCCAGTAAAATAACCTCTTCACCAATGTATTGCGAGATGACAATAAAAATAAGGATAAGCAACATTATACTGCGAACGTTGATTTGCGATGCAGCATGCGAAAGTTGATAAGTAATTCGTTTTAAGGCAGGAATGTGTTTGAGTTTTTGCCCGATAAAGTAAAACAGGTAGAAAACGGCAAACAGGGCAATAATCAGCAGCAGATCCCAATGAAAACCACTCTTTAAAATAGAGGCTGTAAAGGTGAAAAGAAGGATACTAAAAATGTCGGCCACGGCAGCAGCTATAATCAACATCTGCCCGAAACGGCTGCTTATTTCACCCCTGTTTTTTAACACGGGTAGAATTATTCCTACAGAAGTAGTAACCATGATAAGTGAAAAATACCACACGTTGCCAATGTCGGTCATCCCCGAAAGCCACCAGGCTGCCAGATAAGAAAAAACCATGGCCAGCCCGAAATGCGAAACCCCCACCAGCAGCGGGTTGCTTAAATAGGATGATACCGTTAACTTTTTTCGGGGAAGCGAAGCAATTAACTGGTCAATATCGATCTCAAGCCCACTTAAAAACATTAAAAATACAAAGCCTGATAGTGCCAAAAACCGTAGTATTTCAAGACTTGCATCGTCAAACTCAATAAAATAACGGCCTATTATAAATCCCAAAATAATTTCAACAATTACCGAGGGAACTTTGCGCATCTTTAAACCCGAAAGCAACATAGGGGTAAACCAGGCTACCGCCATTACAACCATTAATGGGAAATAATTAAAATGAAATGAGATG
Source organism: uncultured Lentimicrobiaceae bacterium (assembly GCA_964551935.1). GTDB lineage: Bacteria > Bacteroidota > Bacteroidia > Bacteroidales > F082 > B16-G9. Next base: position 5,724 of record CAZKGB010000169.1, read on the forward strand.
TTTAGCAGCATAACAATTCTAAATTTTTGAAGGTTGAAGATATGAAAAAAAACGATATATATCAACAAGCGATTTCCGGTGCAAAATAAATTGTTAGCCTCCAAAAAATTACTGATTGTTAAATAGAGGACTATCGGTTGAGCTTGATTATATTTCGTATAACCTGCTCATTTCACAAGTAAAAGGTAAAATCACGTTTCATAGAAATTTTATTTTAATTATTTGGTAAATACACAAAACACATTTGGTTATTGACATAAACTATGCTAAAACACGGTTGGATTTTTACAGATTGTTTCGGTTTTCATCTGTTTAAATGGTTTTATCAAAGGCATCGAGGGGCAAAGAAACGGTTTAATCATTATTTTGTGCTAAAAAGCCCTTACGGATGTCTCCTCTATTTATT
>CAZKGB010000170.1:0-6088 GCA_964551935.1 uncultured Lentimicrobiaceae bacterium
CGATTTTTGGCCCAATCTCTCTATCAGCAGCATAGCCTACGATCCTAACAACACGCAGGTGTTTTACGTGGGAACCGGTGAGGCTCAAACGGCCAGAATAATTTACCGTGCTTCTTCCGGTGTTGGCAACGGAATTTATAAAACTGTTGACGGAGGACAAACCTGGTTTACACTGGTATCCACCGAAGATTTTGACTATATAATTGATCTTGTAGTCCGCGACGAAGCCGGCGAAACCGTTATTTATGCTGCTGTTGCATCCGGCACTTATATGGGAATAAATCACACGAGCCAGCCTTCCGATGGCCTTTTTCGTTCAACCGACAATGGAGAAACCTGGCAACAGGTGCTTCCTGATATTCCGGGAGAAGGTGTTCCTTATACCCCTTCGGATATTGAGGTGGCCGCCAACGGCAGAATGTTTGTCGGTACCATGGAAAATTTAAATAAAAAAGGCGGAGCCACCATTTTTTATTCCGATAGCGGACTGTCCGGAACATGGGTAAAGTACGACCATTACAACACGGTTATTGGAAACGAGGGATATTATAACATTCCGTCCAGAACCATTATTGCATCGGCACCATCCGATTCAAACAGAATTTACGCACAGTTTGCCGCCGGTTATGTTAACGGGTTTACCTATTACCGCGGCCGTTATATGGTTCGGTCGAACGACGGAGGTGTTACCTGGAACCAAATAAATATTCCTGATGAAGATTGGTCAACCTTAGCATGGCACGCTTTTAATTTAAAAGTGTCGCCTGCCAATCCCGACAGGGTTTTTTCGGGTGGTCTTGATTTATGGAATACCGGAAATGGCGGTTTAACCTGGCGCCATGTTTCCGATTGGAGCCTGATGTATTACGGTGGTGGCGATGAGTATGTTCATGCCGACCAGCATATTATCCGATATCAACCACAAAATCCGGGAACCGCTGTTTTTTCAAGCGATGGCGGTGTTTTTTCAAGTACAACAGCCAATCAAAACTATCCGGTGTTTGAGCAAAAAAACAAAGGGTATAACACCCTTCAGTTTTACAGTTGCGCCATGAATCCGTCGGAAGGAACAAACCAGTTTATTGGCGGGCTGCAGGATAACGGTACGTTAAAATACACGGGCACCCCTTTAACCATTAACGATATGATTGACGGGGGTGATGGCGCTTTTTGTTTTTGGGATCAGGATGACCCTTCGGTTTATATCACCAGCGTCTATTACAACTCGTATTCTTATTGGAGAAACAGTGTTCAGGTTGGCTACAGCAACCCGGGAACGGGTACCTTTATCAGCCCGGCCGATTACGATTACAAGAATAATATTCTGTATTCCAACGCGGTGAGCTTTTTCGGCTCGCATGCCAACAAATTGTTCAGAGTAACAGGAGTTCCAAATCCTACCAGCGAGCAGGAAGTTAACCTGGGTACCAACAGTACGGTTCCTTTTTCGCATGTTAAATACTCGCCCTATTCGCCTGATGGGACTACCACGCTGTTTGTGGGAACACAATCAGGGAAACTGTATAAAATAACCCATGCCGAATCTACTCCGCAGGCTACCGAACTAACCGGAGCCAATTTTCCGGAAGCCAGTATTAGCTGTGTGGCTATCGGTAGTTCCGAAAACATCTTACTGGTAACCTTTTCCAATTATGGTGTCTCTTCAGTTTGGTTATCGCTCAATGGCGGACAAACATGGACGGAGAAAGAGGCGAACCTGCCCGACATGCCTGTTCGATGGGCGATATTCCATCCTCAAAACGACGACCAGGTACTGCTGGCCACCGAAACAGGAGTGTGGGCAACCAATACACTGCGTTATGATGACACCGAATGGTCACCGGCCGTCAACGGTATGGCCAATGTAAGGGTTGATATGTTAAAAATCAGAACTTCTGATAATTTGGTTTTAGCTGCTACCCATGGCCGCGGATTGCTGACAGCAACCTATCAGCTGGATATTTTTGATGGAGTTGACAACGAAGATAAAGCAAACAATCAGTTTGTAATATACCCGAATCCGTCTCACTCCCTGGTAAATATTAAAACAAACTTTAATAACGATCAGGAAGTGGCGCTTACTCTTTTTGATGTTTCGGGAAAAATGGTACTGTCGAGAACAGTTTCGGGAAGCAAAGATTTTAATTATCATTTAAACCTGGAAGCGCTTCCAAAAGGAGTTTATTTTGTAAAACTGCAATCGGGAATAACAGTTAAACAACAAAAAGTGGTTGTGAAGTAAAAATTTTTACCAATCAACCCTTATAAAATGATAAACTTATGAAAAAGTTAATTTTTCTTTTCTGTTTTCTAAGTCTGAGCACTTTTTTACTCAAAGCCCAATTACCTTATAATAACCGGTATTATAAATCGGTATTCGACTCGGTAACCATCGATACCAGTGTGGTTTATGGTAATGCTCCGGCTCTGACATTTCCCTATTTAAGCGAAAGCAATACATTTAACCAGGATTTGTTAATGGATATTTATCAACCTTTTGGCGACACGCTAAATATTCGTCCGCTGGTGATTTGTGCCCACTCGGGTGCTTTTTTATCGGGAACCCGGAAAAACGACGACATGACCGACTTTTGCGATTCGCTGGCGCATCGCGGTTATGTGGCTGCTACCATTGATTATCGGCTTGGAATGAACATTTTTAGTACGGCCAGTTCGATCAGGGCGGTTTACAGGGGGCTGCAGGATGGAAGAGCCGCCGTTCGGTTTTTTAAAGAGTTTGCCGGCCTGTATGGTGTTGATACCAATCAGATTTACCTGTTGGGAAGCAGCGCGGGGAGTTTTATCGGGCTGCAAAATATGTTTATGGATACCGAAGAAGAGCGTCCTCCCGAAACATTTAATTCACCGGATCTTGGTTGCCTGGATTGTTCGGGAAATGGTTATATCCATTCAGGAAAAGCTAATTCGGTGGTTTCTCTTTGGGGAGCTCTTGAAGATACAACTTTAATAGTTGATTCCGATTCGTTACCCCTGTTTTTGGCACACGGTATAGCTGATGACGTGGTTTATTTTGGTGTTGGGCATCCTTTTGGGTATAACGGATTTCCAGAAACTTATGGCAGCCTGCCGGTTTCGCAACAGAGGGCAGCTTATGGGTTTCCGGTTGAAACCTATTTTGTACCGGGTGCAGGCCACGAGTTTTATGGTGCCGATAACGGAATGTGGGGAGACTTGGGCCCCAACGCCTATTGGGATACTGTTTTTGCTAAAGCAGATACATTTTTTTACGAGGTTCATAAACCACAAGCTTCGTTCTCTACAACAGGCTTTGAAAATGTTTACATGTTTTTTGATGAAAGCACGGGTGCTTCACAATGGCATTGGGATTTTGGCGACGGAACCTACTCTGACGAACAAAATCCGATTCATGAGTTTATGATGAGTGGGAATTTCAAGGTAGTTGAAATGGTACTTAACAATCTGATGAGCTGGGATACCATCTCCTTAAGTGTAGATATTTTTGTTTCCGTTAATGAAAACCCGTCGAATGAAATTTTAATTTATCCAAACCCTGCAACCGATAAAGTAGTTGTTAGCGGGGGTTTTAGTAAAGCTGTTTTGTATAATACGGCGGGTGAAAAACTGACGGAAGTTTATAATGACCGTCAAATCAATATTTCCTTACTTCCTGTTGGAGTTTATTTTGTTAAAATAGTTACAAGTCGTGGTGTTTTTATTAAGAAGCTTGTGAAGAGATAATCTTTTCGGGTTTTAATAAAAAGGACAAAAAAAATCTGCCTTGAAATATCAGGGCAGATTTTTTTACATGATAAGTCGGAGTTATTTGGTTAACATAACTTTTTGGGTAAACATTTTGTTGTTTCCCGAAACAACGATAAAGTAAACACCTCGTGGGTTGTCGCTTAAATCAACACGGGTTGAGTAAGAGCCCTGAATGTTAACATTGTTTTTTTCGTAAACTTTTTGGCCAAGCGCATCCATCACGGTAACGGTTGCATTGTTAAAATCAACAGCACTCAGGTTTATTTTAAACTGACCGTTGTTTGGATTGGGGAATACTTCGATTCCAACCGTTTCATTGTTTTCGGAAAGGCCAACGCAATTATCAACTGTTATGGTTTGGTCAGCATCACCTGAGCAGCCATACTCATCGGTATAAGTATAGGTTACCGGGAAGTTACCCACACCCGATTGGGTTGGGTGAAAGTACATGCTATCCGAAACATAATCGCCGGTATAAACGCCGCCATCAGGTTTTCCCTGCGACAATAAATAGGGGTCGTCACCCTGATTACAAAGGGTTGGCACTGCCGAGAATGTAACGGTTGGAGGGGTTGTTTCGCTGATATAATTGGTCTTGATGGTAGTATCAACCTGGGTGCCATCCGAAATAATTAGTGTTACATCGAATGTTCCGTTAGCCTGATAGTAAACTGCCGGGTTTTCATCCCACGATTGGTCAGGATATCCACCTTCAAAAATCCAGTGGTAAGAAATCGGGTCACCATAGCTGGTATTGGTAAAGTAAACGCTTCCCGGGCCGCAAAGTGTGGTATCGTTAGCGGTAAAATCAGCCATAAATGATGGCACTGAAGGGCCTAAATCGCCCAACATTTTACCAATACTATGAAGAACTTGTTTGTTACCATCATCCTGAATCCAGGCAATCGCTTCACAGTTGTCTTCAACCCAAGAGCTGTTAAAGTTAAAGGTTGTTGTTATTTGCTGCACCGATCCACCGGAAAAGTCGATATCCATTCCATTGGAACCACCGGCTCCCATAGTCCTTTCGGTGTGGTCAATCGTGTTTTGTCCCTGCCAAACATAAGGGATATCTGATTCGCAAAGAGCAAATCTGACTTTAAGCGGGCCACCGCTGTAAGTATCATGTTGAGTAACGGTAATGGTTATTGTCCATAAATCACCAACGGCACTTCCTGAAATATCAATTCCAAAGGAGGTGGGAATAGCCATACGGGCGTTAACTTTTGGAAGGTAAGAGCTGTACATGCTTGAACTATGGCTTCCTCCTTCAACGGTGCCGTAAGAGCCGTCAAATTTGGCGGTAGGATATCCGCTAATACCGTAATAAGAGGTGCGCTGAGCTGCTTCCGGAGTGTTAAACGGATCACTGCCGTTATAGGAATGGTATTCAATTCCGGCAACAGGGTCACCATTGGCATACAGGTCATCCAAACCCATAGCTGCTCCGGGACAATAAGTACATCCGGTACCGGTTCCAATTTCTACCAGCACATTTTCCCTTGGAATTTGCTGGCCGTACATAACAACAAATAAAATTGTTGCAAAAAAAGTAAAGATTAATTTTTTCATAGACAGGTGATTTTAATTATTTGGTTCAAAGTTAATTAATTGTTAACAATAATACATAATGTTAACCTGAAAATATTTGCTGATTATTACGGTAGTTTATGACAACCAAAAAACCCCGAAAGGATGCTTAGCACTTTTCGGGGTTTTTTATTTGGGTTTGAAATTAAATTAATGGATAATCAGCTTTTTATTAATCATGCTGTTCTTTCCTTTAATTAGCAGTTGATACACGCCCGAGGCTTTGTCTGAAAGATCTATTATTACTGTTTTTTGTCCTTCCAGCGATAGATTTATTTGTTGATAAACAATTTTACCCTGGTTATCCAAAACCAGTAAATCAACTTTTTGAAATGAGGCAACACTAATATCGAGGTTAAATCTGCCGGAACCCGGGTTGGGGTAAACCGACACCTTCGTAATGTTGTCAGGGTTGATAATGCCGGTACAGTTTTTAACATCGACCGATATTTCATCGTTAGAGATACAGCCTTCGGCGGTGGTAACTTCAACCGATATGGTATGGTCTCCGTAACCTACACTAAGGGTATCAACAGATAGTGTTTGGGAGGTATCACCGGTTGACCAAAAATAGGTTGATCCCGGATTGCCTGCATCTAAGAGGAGGCCCGTACCGTCTTGAGCACAAAATGAAGTGTCGTTGCCAAGGTCAACCGAAGGAAGCAGGGCAAAGTTAATTTCAACGGTATCGGTACTAACACAGCCGTGTTGGCTGGTAACTTCTACCCAGTAGGTTTTGCTTCCCGAACCGGCT
>CAZKGB010000171.1:0-6081 GCA_964551935.1 uncultured Lentimicrobiaceae bacterium
ACCGAGAACCCCATCATTTTAAGGAAGTCGCGACGGCTTGATTTTCCTTTTATTTCAGATTCATCCAAGCCATCAATAGAAAATTCGGGTTGTGCCTCATTTTCAGAAGCCGTGTTTTTGTTTAACTTCTCGTAATTTTCCAGACTTTTCCAGTATTTCTTCTCCATAAGACTATAAATGGAATTTGTTTATAAAAATCTTGTTATTAATAATGACATTTAGCACATTCTTCACCGCCGGTCATTTTTACGGTAACGGCATCAATTTTACCGGCTTTCATGTCTTCGTGGAACTTTTTATAAGATCCGTAAAATTTGTTATCAGTAAACTGAACATTATGGGTACGATGACAATCGAGGCACCAGCTCATACTTAAAGTGTTAACCTGTGCTATTTGATCCATTTGTTCTACATCGCCATGACATTCTGTACAATCAAGCTTTCCAACTTTTACATGTTGCTCATGGTTGAAGTAAACAAAGTCGGGCAGGTTATGCACTTTAATCCACTCGATTGGTTTATTTTCTTCCAGTGCTTGATAAATTTTAGCAATCTCCTTTTTTCCGGTCTGTTTTCCCTCTTTTACCTGGGCATGGCAGTTCATGCAAACAGAGGCAGGAGGGATTCCCGCGTGCATACTTCTCTCAGCCGTAAAGTGGCAATATTCACAGTCGATTTTATTTTGTCCCGCATGTACTTTGTGCGAAAACCAGATGGGCTGATCAGGTTGATAAGTTTGCTGACGGCCTAAATCTGTTGCCACATCCCACGACCATTCACCTAAAATCCAAAGTGCCGATAACAGCAAAATGTAGCTAATCCACCTGGCTTTGATAAAATTGGTAAATATTAAATCAATTAAAAGAACCACCACTAAAATGGCAGAAATAATGGCAAAAATGGCCAATTTACGGCTGCCCTCTCTTTTTTCCTGGATGTACTTTTCGGCTTCGCTGATTTTTTGAATGGAAGCTTCGCCGCTTTTTGCCGCTGTTTTTGTAACGGCTCCTTCGGGGAGTTTGCCGCCTGCAGCAATATACTTAAGAATACCTTTTACCTGATCATCGGTAAGATTGTGAGCAGGCATGGGAATTTTGCTGTTTTCGTTAAAAACCTTAACGGCAGTTTCATCACCGGCGGCAACCAGTGCCTGAGAGTTTTGAATAAACTTAATAAGCCATGCTTCATCTCTTCTCTCGGTAATGCCCTTTAAATCGGGACCTACCAGTTTGCCACCACCAATGGTATGACAGGCTTTGCACTGGGCAAAATTCTTTACATCATCGGCCGTTTGGCCAAATGACGGGTTGGAGAAAAATAAGATTAAAAGAAGAAACAGACCTGAGATGTACCCACTATATTTTAATAGGGGGTTAACTTGGTTTTTTGTAATGTTCATTTCGTAAAAATTATCAAAAATATTCGGCTTTATTTTACTAAAATTTTGAATGTTAAAATTACTTAAAAAAGTGGTTCAAAAATATTTAATTTTTTTAAAAGATTGTAACAATTAAGTAGCTTTATGCTTAAATACTTTGTAAAACGGTGTATTACAATGTGATAAAATTTAAATAATAATATATAACTATGAATTTTTATTGATTTTTGTGGGTATTATTAACCCAATTAAAGCTTAATTTTAATATATCCGGGGTATTTTTTAATGCTTTTTCCCGAAATATACCATGGTTTTATTCGTACAACCGCATCCAGGTCGGACAGATTTAAACCATCATTTTTTTCGATAATCAGTGCTAGTAATTGGGGTAATGATTTAGAATGGATTATTTCCATAATATTTATATCAGCCGGCATTTCAAAAGTTACTGATTGTTTTGCTAAAACTACGACAGATTTATTTACACTACCTGTAGAATATAAAGCATCTTTTAGGTATAGTTCCCAATCGAAGCCACTAACAGCAGCTTTTTTGTTGCTACTATTTGAAGCATTTAATTTGATAAGCAATTTGGAGGGGATATTTTTAGAAAAGGCCTGCCCGGCTAACAAAACGTAATCATTTAAAGGGAGATCGGTTACTTTTTTTATATTACTTATATTGATGCCGGCAATACTTATTACCTTAACACTTTGAACGGTAAAGTTACATTGGGAAAATGTTTTAAGTTCGATGCCTTGTCTATAAATACTGCATGAGGTGATAAGTAATAAAAAAGTAACCGGGATACCGGTTATCAGTAGGATCTTTTTCAACATAAAGTATATCGATTGTTACAATTCTGAAAAGGCTCTCATCAGCTCTTCTTTACGGCGTTTTGAAACAGGAATGGTTGTTCCGTCCATAAGCTCAACATACCCGCCATCATTTTTACTGAACTTAACGATGTATTCCAGATTTATCATGTGTGAATGGTGTACTCTTATAAAGTGGTGGTTTCTTAAATCCTGCTCATACTTTTTCAGGTTATTGGAAACTATAATTTGAGAGCCGTCAAACAGAACAAAATGGGTATAACTGGTGTCAGCTTCACATCGCACTATATTATGAACCGGAACCACATAAATACTATCGTTTGTTTTTAGTACTATTTTTTTGGGGACAGATGTGTGCAGATTATTAAGGAGAACTTCTAACGACTCTTTATTTGAAATTTCCGTGCTTTTATCTCTGAATTTATGAAGCGATTCAACCAAATCCTCTTCCGAAAATGGTTTTAGCAGATAATCAAATGCACTAAACTTGATGGCTTCGATGGCATAGTTTTCAAAGGCAGTTAGAAATATTATTTTAAAATTAACAGGATACAATGCTTTAAGAATGTCAAATGCAGTGCCATCGGTAAGTTGCACATCCATTAAAACCAAATCAGGTTCTTTTGTTTTAATAAGATTTTTTCCGTCTTCAACACTGTCGGCCCATCCTACTAACGTTATTTCACTACAATTCCGCTCAATAATGCTGATTATTGCGTTTCTAGTTCTAAATTCGTCTTCTAAAATTACTACTTTCATTTTTTCAGTTAATAATAATTAGTTAAGGACAGTAAAAAACAGCCTGAGCCTATTCAACAAAAGTAAACTATTTTTTACAGGACTTGAAAGAATATTAAAATTTTTTTCTAGTAATCTAAGGGGAAAATAAAGGTGACACGAGTGCCCGGACATGGTGTATTGTTTTTATCAGCTTCTTCGATTTTATAGGTTATTTGTTGATTGAACTGGCTTTTGATAAGTTGAATTCTCTCTTTTATGATGTTAGTAGAAAATGACTTCCTATTAGAGTTTTCCGAGCTCTTCGCGGCTTTATAGCCCACGCCGTTGTCTTCAATTTCAACCACGAGATTTGTGCCGATGGTTTTAAAACAGATAGTTAATTTTCCTTTTTCTTTGCAAGGCATAATCCCGTGAACGATGGCATTTTCAAGAGCCGGTTGAATCATTAACGGAGGGATAAAGGTGTTACATTTATCAATACTATTATCAACCTCAATTAGGTATTCAAGCTTATCACCAAATCTAAGTTTTTCTGTAGCCAGATAGTATTCTGTAACTTCTATCTCCTGATCTACTGAAATGTAACTTTCTCTTGAATACGTTAAAAGGAGTCTCATCATCCGGGCGAGTAGTGTTAAATATTTTGATGCACCTTTTACATCTCCTTCAATAAGAAAACTTTGTATCGACATGAGCGAGTTGAAAATAAAGTGAGGCGACATCTGGCTACGCAGAAGTCGTGTTTTTGCTTTCCTTAATTCTATCTCTGTTTGTATTTTTTTTCTATGAGCCTGTTGGTGAAAGATAATGGCTAAGCTAATCAGTAATATAAGCAAGGCAACGATTAAAATATTCTGACGTGTTTGTCGTAAATCGCTAATTTCTTTATCCTTTTTTAGAAGATTGATTTCAAAATTCTTATGGTCGATATCCATTTTTTGTTCAAGGGTTTTAACCTTTTCAAGCTTTTTTATGTTCAATAATTCCTCACTTAACTTTTGGTATTTCTTATAATAAACAAGAGCACTATCCGGTTTATGCTGCTTTTCATAAGCCAGTGAATAGGCTTTTAAAATGTTTTTTCGCAGATTGTTTAGCTGTAATTTGAGAGATATGTTTAACGCTTGTTTAAGATAATGAAGTGCTTTTTCCAAAGATTCGTTTTCCATTTGAAGGTTAGCTTTGTAGTATAAGACGGAAGCTATTCCGCTTTTGTTGTTGCTTTTGCTGAAAACAGAAAAAGCAGCATTAAAACAGCTGTCGGCTTTCATGTACTTTTTTTGTCTAAAATACAATAACCCGATATTGCTGCATACTTTTCCCCGTCCGTCAAAGTAATCTGCCTTGTTGTAATTAGCAAGGGCAAGGCGGTAATAACTTAGTGCCGAATCAGATTCGAGCAAATAATTTTCGTAAATAATGGCAATATTGTTGTAGGTACCTGCAATACTTAAATAATTTTTTTTCTTTTTATTGACTTTTAACTGTAACGAATTTTTAAAGTAGCCAAGTGCTTTGTCAAACATTTTCAACTCTTCGTAAACAATTCCTATATTGTTATAAACCTTTTCAATACCATCTTTATCATTGTTTAGTTCGTAATATTTAAGGGCATCTTTATAGTGTTCCAGGGCATGTGTATATTCTCCTTTCGTATCCTCAATAATACCTACATTATTATGCATTTTTGCTTGAAGTGAAATGTTTCCGGTTTTTTTCGCCAAATCCAAAGCTTTTTCAAAATAACGCGCCGACTCAACAAAATGCTGGTTATTAAAAGCCAGTTTTCCATAATAATTTAAGGTGTCTATTACTTCTGTGTCACTCAAATGCTTAAACATTACCTCCAGTGAATCATTTTCTTTTGCAGATACAATCCATGGAAACAGCAGGCAGATTAAAACCAATGATAATGAACGAATGTTGAAAGAAGCCATTGCTTTTCTTATTACTGATTAATCTAAAGTTAATAACAAAGTGCCAAAATACGAATTTTAACGGAATACGAATTTCTACTTTGGATGCATTTAATAACTTCGTAATAGAAAAATATTTTCAAATTAATATACTTGTACCTTTGTCTTTTCGTTTATACAATCACCATGAACAAACGTTGGATAATAGTATGGATAACCTCTCTCCTGTTTTTGACCTTTACTGTAAAGGCTCAAAAGCTTCTGCCGGTTCGGATTGAGTTGGCAGGTGATATCGATTTAGAGTCATACCATGTTGAACCCATTGGTGAAAGCGGTGCTTTGGTTTTTTATGAATCGAACGAAACCAACGAAAAGGGAAAACGTGTTTGGTATTTTGCGTTGCTAAATTCATCGCTTAAACAAGAATGGCTAAAATCGGTACCGTTGGAAAGTAAGTTGGAATTTAATTCATCAGTCCGGGCCAATGGAAAGGTTTATTTTTTGTTTAAAAATCGTGATAAGGTTTCAAAAGAATATGATATTTACGAAATAGTAATTTTCGACAAAAAGGAGCAACATTTTACCAGTATTTCCGGTTCGATTCCTTACAAATCAGAAATTGTAGGTTTTAATATTCTTAACAATACAGCTTGTTTGGGACTTCAAATGGAAAAACGAAATGCCGATTTAGCCTTTGTTGACCTGACTACGGGTACAATAATTCCGGTACATTTAAACAAGGAGGAAGAGGCCTTAATAGAAACGATTTATGCCAACAAAGCAAACAAGCAATTTTATGTGGTAGTTAAGTACTTTAATTCAGTTACGTTTTTTACCGACTACATCTATATTTTTAACAGTAACGGGAAAAGCCTCAGTACGTTAAAGGTAGATTATCCCGATAACCTGAGAATTCCCCGTAATTTTAAATTTGCTTCAGTTACTCAAAGCCGGTTGTCAATTATCGGTACTTACGATTTGCTGGCCGGCAGAAGACCTTCTTGGAATGATCTGGGAAGTGAAACTGATTATGAAAGTAAAGCTCTTTCCGCCGGCTTTTTTTACCTTCATTTTAAGGAGGGAAAACAAGATAAATTTGCTTTTTACGATTTTATGAAGTTTGACAACACCTATTATTCGGTAAACGGAAAAGAGATAAGAACCACAAAAAGCAACAATGCTGATGCCGATTTTAAAAAGGTAAATGTTT
>CAZKGB010000172.1:0-6040 GCA_964551935.1 uncultured Lentimicrobiaceae bacterium
AACTTCATACTGTGGCTAATTCCTATGTTGATGCGCTAATTCGCTGAAATTATCGAAACGGGATATTCGAATTGGTTTATAATTCTCTTTATTTATGTAAAAGTACTTTACCCATAACAATGAAAATGGACAATATTTATATGTAAAGGGAGAAATGTACATATTAGGGGACTAAATCAACTAACGCTTCTTGCGGGCAGGCCACCCGAAACGTGGAGTCAGCGTCGGATGTGAAAGGAAAATTGCGTAGAAATAAACGAAAGGCGTTTACGTTTGTGCCGTTTGCGGCACACTACTTTTGTATTATTTCAAGCAATTTTACTGAGCGGGTGGGCAATTCGTTTCGGGCCGCCTTCTTTTGTTCATTTCTTGGCGGGACAAGAAATGAACAAAATCAAATTTTTTTGTTACATCTTAAGTTTTAAAAAAATAATGTTTATAAACATTTGAATAATAGCATTTTTACAATTGTGAAACATGAATAATGCTATGAGTACTTATATCTTTAAAAAATTAATTTGTTTAGCATATTAAAATAGGAATTAGCCCGGACTGGTAAATCTGTTTTGTGTGCTTGGTAGAATCAGCCGGGTTTATTAAATCCCTAAAATTTTAGCATCTACAAAAAAGGTGCTTTTTATTTCCACTTTTGTGTCATGCGAAACCAGTTGCCGCGTTACTGTTTTGGTTTCGAGTTTATATTCATCTTTTTTAATGTACTCTTTAAGGTCTTCGGTCGAAACCGTTAAGTCAATTGATTTTAATCCCGTTTGAGGAATTTCATCCATCCACGCAATTTTCTTTTTTTCCAATCCTTCGGCACTGATGTAAATTTCAATCTCTTTAAGAAAATCCCATGTAGATTCTTCGGGTGAAGTGATGGTAAGAATCATCTTTTTAAGGATGATTTGTTGAATTAAGTCTTTGTGGGTATTATTCGATTCAAAGGTAGAGGATGAGTTGGTTGGGATATCCGGGGTCCAGATATCAATGGGAAGGTCGATTCCCAACGTGGCAGGAATGGTTATTTCATCGCTGTAATTCATATTAAACTGGGTTAGTTTGTTAACCTCTTTGCACGACCAGATGGTGGTTGTGATTACTGCAAATAATAAAATTATCTTTTTCATGTGTTAATGTTTTGTGTATTTCTGTTCCTCAAATATTATGGCATTATAACTATTTTTTTCCATTCCATTCGTCAAAAAATTCATTCAGGTAGATTTCCATAAACCGATGTCGCTCAATGGCTATTTTCTTTCCTGTGCTTGTGTTCATCTTATTCTTTAGTAACAATAATTTTTCATAAAAGTGATTAATGGTGGGTGATTTACTGTTTTTATACTGCTTTTTGGTTAAATGGGTTTCAGGTTTAATCGTTGGATTGTAAATTTCCCTGTTTTTAAACCCTCCGTAATTAAAAGTACGGGCTATACCGATGGCACCCATGGCATCTAACCGGTCGGCATCCTGAACAATATCAAGCTCTAACGATTTGTTATACGTGCTGTTACCAAAACTGTTTTTAAACGAAATATTGTTAATGATGTTTAGCACCTGACTGATAATGACATTATCAACGTATTGGCTTTTTAAAAACTCAAAAGCCAGCCCGGGGCCAATGGTTTCGTCGCCATCATGAAATTTGGAGTCGGCAATATCGTGAAGAAGCGCCCCCAGCTCTACTACCATCATGTTGGCTTTTTTTTCCACACCTGCAATAGTTTTCGAAAGTTTCCAAACACGGTAAATATGCCACCAGTCGTGACCTCCTTCGGCATGAGCGAGTGTTTGCTTTACAAACGAAATCGTACTTTCAATTAATTCGGTTGACCTGTTTATATCCTTATCACCCATCTTTTATCTTTTACCCCTCCTCTTTATTAAAAATGCATGATTGAATCAAGAATTTCAATAACCATTGATGCGTATTCTTCGGCGATATCCGGAGTTTGTCCTTCGGCATAAACACGCAAAATGGGTTCGGTGTTGGAGCTGCGCATGTGTACCCAGCCTTTATCGAATTCAATTTTTACTCCGTCGATGGTTAAAATTTCATTCTCCTCAAAATGTTTCATAACAATTTCAAAGAGGGCCGACAGGTTTGTATCAGGAGGCAGTTGAACTTTGTTCTTTGAGATGTAGTATGCTGGATAGGTGCTGCGCAGCTCCGTCATCTTCATCTTTTTCTGTGCCAGATAGGTTAAAAACAACCCTACGCCAACCAGGGCATCTCTTCCCAGATGCAGGCCGGGATAAATGATGCCTCCATTGCCTTCGCCGCCAATAACGGCGTCCACCTCTTTCATTTTAGCTACCACGTTTACCTCGCCAACGGCTGAAGCGTAATACTTTCCTCCATGCTTTTCGGTAACATCTTTTAAGGCGCGTGTTGAGGAGAGGTTGGAAACGGTATTACCCTTTTTGTGCTGTAAAATGTAATCGGCCACGGCGACAAGGGTGTATTCTTCCCCAAACATTTTACCATTTTCCATGATAAAGGCCAACCGGTCCACATCGGGGTCAACCACAATACCCAGGTCGCAATGATGTTCTGTAACCGTTTTTGATATCTCGGTAAGGTTTTCAGCCAGGGGCTCCGGATTGTGAGCAAACTTGCCGGTGGGTTCACAGTTCACTTCAACAATATTGTCAATACCTAACGCTTTTAGTAAACGTGGAATCGCAATACCACCGGTCGAGTTAACCCCATCCACGGCAATTTTGAATCCCGCTTTTTTGATAATCTCCACATCTACAAGCTCCATATTTATCACAGCTTCGATATGCTTGTCGATGTAAGTGCTGTCTTTTGTTAGGGAGCCCAATTCATCCACTTCGGCAAAAATGAAGTCCTCTTTTTCGGCCAGCTCCAGCACTTTCCTGCCGATTTCATCCGAGATAAATTCGCCGAGCGAGTTAAGCAACTTGAGCGCGTTCCACTGTTTGGGGTTGTGACTTGCGGTAAGAATAATTCCGGCATCGGCTTTGGAACCGGTAACCGCTATTTCAACGGTAGGGGTGGTCGAAAAACCGAGGTTCAGAACCTCTATCCCCATACCCGAAAGGGTAGCTGTAACCAACGATTCCACCATCTCCCCGGAGATGCGGGCATCGCGTCCAACGACAAATTTAACAGGCTGTCCCAACTTTTCTTCTTTAATAATGCTGGCAAAAGCGGCTGTAAATTTTACTACATCAAGAGGGGTGAGGTTATCTCCCGGGAACCCTCCGATGGTGCCCCTGATACCGGAAATTGATTTTATTAATGTCATGTTTATGGTTGTTTTCAATTTAGGCCAAAGGTATTAAAAATGGCCGTTTACAAAATAAGAATTCTGCAAAATACTAACACCTCCATGAGGTATTTGTTAATGTAACACGTCCTTTCCTAACCCGGATAAACCGGAAATATCAAATATCAAAAACAAATTCCAAATTCTAAACAGTTGGATTTTAATATTTTTGCTTCCCTGAATAAAAAAAACCCCGAATGAAAATTCATCCGGGGCTTGATTATATTGAGATATATTTCTCTATTTTACAGCATCCACGATGGCTTTAAAAGCTTCGGGATGGTTCATGGCCAGGTCGGCCAATACTTTGCGGCTCATCTGGATATCCTTTTTATGGAGTTTTCCCATAAATTCTGAATAGGACATACCATGAATTCTGGCACCTGCGTTAATCCTTTGAATCCATAACGAACGAAAGGAACGTTTTTTTGCTCGTCTGTCGCGGTAGGCATATTGCAAGCCCTTTTCCAGCGAATTTTTCGCTACCGTCCAAACATTTTTTCTGCGTCCGAATTGACCCTTGGTCATTTTCATGAGCTTTTTTCTCTTAGCTCTCGACGCTACTGCGTTTACTGATCTTGGCATTTTTTTTAATTTTTATCATTACAGCGCTCCCGAATCTCATCAGGAATCTTTAGTCGGCTGTAACAAAGTTTAACATTGTTTAATTAGCGAATCATGCTTCTGATGGTTTTCTCATCTGCTTTGTCAATGATGGTAAAGTAAGTCAGGTTGCGTTTCCGCTTGGTTGACTTCTTCGTCAAAATGTGACTTTTGTAAGCATGCTTCCTCTTAATTTTACCGGAGCCGGTTTTGACAAACCTTTTTTTGGCGCTGGCTTTCGTTTTCATTTTTGGCATCGCTTAAATGAATTTTAATTGATTTATAAATAGTTTACTAAAAACTCTACTTTTTCGGCGCAACAATCATAATCATGCGCTTTCCCTCCAGTTTGGGCAATCGTTCTACTTTTCCGTACTCCTCCAGTGCTTCGGCAAAACGAAGCAGTATCAACTCTCCCTTATCTTTATAAATAATAGAACGTCCTTTAAAAAACACATCCACTTTTACTTTTGCCCCTTCCTGAAGGAATTTGATGGCGTGCTTTAACTTGAAATCAAAGTCATGGTCGTCGGTGTTCGGGCCAAGCCTGATCTCTTTTACAACAATTTTTGCCGATTTGGCTTTAATCTCTTTCTGTTTCTTTTTCTGTTCGTAAAGAAACTTTTTGTAATCCATGATTTTACAAACCGGTGGATTGGCTGTTGGAGAAATCTCTACCAAATCAAGCTCCAGCTCTCTTGCTTTTTGTAAAGCGTCACGGAGCTGATAAATGTCACTCTCTACATTGCCGCCAACCAGTCGTACGACCGGCGCTTTAATGCGTTCGTTAATTTTGTGCGGGTCTTCCTTTTTTTGATATGGCCTGCGTGGACCCCGTCTGCCTCTATATTGTGCTATTGTTAAGCCCTCCTATAATTAGTTAATACTTTATTTATTGAATATTCATCAATTGTTCACACTCGTTGTTTACCATGTTGGCAAAGTCTTCGATGGAATAGGTCCCCAAATCTTCACCCCCATGTTTACGTACCGAAACCGTTCCTTCGCTCTCCTCTTTTTCACCAACAATCAGCATGTAAGGAATTTTTTTCATTTCAGCATCCCTAATCTTCCTGCCGGTCTTTTCACTTCGGCCGTCAATGAGGGCGCGAATTTCGGAATTTTTTAGCAAAGTTAAAACTTTTTCGGCGTAATCCTGATATTTTTCACTAATGGGCAAGATAATGGCCTGGTCGGGAGTGAGCCACAACGGGAAATTCCCGGCACAGTGCTCAATCAGTACGGCTACAAAACGCTCCATCGAACCAAAAGGCGCGCGATGAATCATAACCGGACGATGTTTCTCGTTATCAGCTCCAATGTATGTCAGATCAAACCTTTCGGGCAGGTTGTAGTCAACCTGGATGGTGCCCAGCTGCCACTTTCTGCCAATGGCATCACGAACCATAAAGTCCATTTTAGGACCGTAAAAGGCGGCTTCGCCATATTCTACTTTGGCATCGAGTCCGCGCTCTTCGGCCACTTCCATGATAGCTCTTTCGGCTTTTTCCCAGTTTTCATCGCTGCCAATATACTTTTCAGGAGTATTGGGGTCGCGAAGCGAAATTTGCGTGATAAAATTATCAAAGCTCAACGCTTTAAAAATTCTCATGATGATGTCGATAACACCGTTGAACTCACTTTTTATCTGGTCAGGGGTACAGAAGATGTGTGCATCATCCTGCGTAAAGCCTCTAACCCTGGTCAGCCCGTGTAACTCACCGCTTTGCTCGTAACGGTAAACCGTACCGAATTCAGCAAACCTGACAGGCAGGTCGCGATAGGAGTGAGGGGTAACTTTATAAATTTCGCAGTGATGCGGACAGTTCATCGGTTTAAGGAAAAACTCTTCGCCTTCCTGTGGCGTGGTGATGGGCCTGAACGACTCTTCACCATATTTTTGGTAATGCCCCGAAGTTTTATACAGGTTTACATTGCCAATGTGAGGAGTTATCACCGGTTCGTAGCCGGCAGCACGCTGAACTTTCTTTAAATACTGTTCGAGCAGTTCTCGCAATTGTGCGCCCTTGGGGAGCCACAAAGGTAACCCTTGCCCTACAGCATCGGAAAAGGCAAACAGTTCCATTTGTTTTCCTAACACTCTATGGTCGCGTTTTTTAGCCTCTTCAAGCAACTCGAGA
>CAZKGB010000173.1:0-6029 GCA_964551935.1 uncultured Lentimicrobiaceae bacterium
ACCACCGGAGGTGATTTTAACGTCATCGAGGGTGAAAGAGGTTGATTCGGTATCGCTTCCTTTGTATTTAAATGCAATGGCAACATTTCCGGTGAAATCTGCCAATGAAATATCACCCGATTCTACCCAGGTGTAATTGCTGCTTCCGGCATCGGGCAGGATAGCCATCGAAGTAATATCGGTCCAGTTAGCTGTTTCAAAATTACTTCCATCGAAATCGGTAGAGGCTAAGATGGTATAGGGAACATTTGAACCGGTATGCGTCCAGTAGGCAATAGCACTTTTGAAGGATAAGGTTAAATCGCCCGAAGTGTTAACAACAGGAGGAGTAATGAGCCAGGTTTCCATATCTTCCAGCCCCGAATTGTATCCGGTAGCCTGAGCATATTTGTTCTCATTATAGGTTTTTCCGGTCCATGAACGGTCGCCGGCAACCACAATATTACTCCATCCGTCGATAGCAATGTTTTCATAATCAATGGCGCCATCGAAGTTTTCATCTACCTCATTGACGGGTGTGATGGTACTTCCGCCGCCGCCACCGCCGCCACCGCCACCGCCATCGGTGGAGATGTTAACATCGTCAATAGTAAACGAGGTTGATTCGGTATCACTTCCTTTATATTTAAAAGCAATGGCAACATTTCCGGTGAAATCTGCCAATGAAATCTCTCCTGATTCAACCCAGCTGTAGTTGCTGCTTCCTGCATCAGGTAAGGTTGCCAAAGAGGTGATATCAGTCCAGTTGGCGGTTTCAAAATTGGTACCGTCAAAGTCGGTCGAAGCTAAAATGGTGTAAGGTACATTGGATCCTGTGTGCGACCAATAGGCAATAGCACTTTTGAAGGTAAGTTTTTTATCGCCGGAGGTATTTACCACAGGGGGTGTAATTAACCATGTTTCCATGTCGTCTAACCCGGAGTTATAACCGGTAGCCTGAGCATATTTATTTTCATTAAATGTTTTTCCGGTCCATGAACGGTCGCCGGCAACCACAATATTACTCCATCCGTCAATGGCAATGTTGTCGTAATCAACGGCGCCATCAAAATGTTCATCTACTTCTTCAACAGGGGTGATGGCTCCGCCGCCGCCACCGCCACCGCCACCGCCGGTACAACGTTCTCCGTTGAGGAGAACTTCCGATAGTGAGCGGATGTAAAGCTGAATGGTTCCGTTAAACTCACCTGAAATGGCTGTAAAATCACCATTTCCTTCCGCTATTAATGTTTCGGCAAAAGAAGCATAGTTGCTAGAGCGAACAATAACGCTGTTGCCGTCACAATCTTCAAGGGTTCTGTTGGCAGAGGCATTGGCATCGGCATATGATTTTCCCAGGTCGGAGCTTTTAAACTGAACCGAAGAGAGCTTAACCAGTTTGCCCTGATAATTTCCGGTAAGTAAATCGGGAATGGTAACTAGTTCGGGATTGCGGTATTTTTGAGTGGCAAGTATCACGATATTGGAATCGGGGTTTACATTGTCAAGCTGAAACATTCCTGCATATTCCGAAAGAACCACGTTTTTAAGATAAACCCTGATGGAGTCGCCAACACGTAAACCGCCGGCACTGGTTTTGTGAAGGTTCACGGCATCGCCGGCATCTTGTATGTATCCACTTTTGTAAATATTTCCGGAACTTTCGTCCATGGTTACCACACCATATACCGATGCGTCGTAATTAATCATGATGGCACCCGAATCAGCATACATCTGCCGTAGTTGCGAAATGGTATAAACTTGTCCGACAGGAAGTGTTCCTACCGGAGGGGTGTCAAAATCTTTTTTTACACATCCCGAAAAGAAAAGGGTGAGTGTAAACAGAAACAAGATTGCTGTTAGTTTGTTATTTTTTATCATTTTTATAAAAATTTTTGTTGTCAAATTAAATTACATGTAAAAAGTAAGGTTCAGAAAATAGGTCCGCCCGTACATATAGTAATATTTGGGAGGGAACTTATTAATATTGGCATTGTCGTATCGCAGCTGTTCAAAGCCCGACATACGGTAGTTGGTAGTACCAAGCAGGTTGTTGATGCTAAGCGAAAATCTTACGGTATAATCGTGGTTGATTCTCCACGATTTGCCACCGTATAAATCAATGGTGTAACCGTCGGCAAGTTTTTCTTGGTCGAGGATTCCACTCACCCTGTAATCATCCGAATAGAGTCCGTCAAGAGCTTCTGCGGTTCTTCTGTCGGGGTTAATTGAGATGTAAGTATCGCCAAAGTAATTTGCTTTTACCTGTGCAAACCAATATTTCGGGGAGTTGTATTTTAATCCCAGTGAGGCTACCGTTTGAGGCGAACCGCCAACGTAATAGTTTTCTAAATAGACCGTACGGCCGGTAACAAGGTCGATAGCGTCGTTGTCGCGTGTAATGGTAGCCGTTGGACGTGAGGTGTAAATATTTTGTCCTTTTGCTGCCACGGCAGTTACGGTCCATGTTGGTGTAACATAGGCTTCCAAACCCAGCTCAACACCGGTGTGAAGCTCATCCAATCCTGTCATACTGTAATTTACAAAGGTGTGTAAGGCATCGTGGTAAAAGCTACGGGTCCAGGTTTGGTCTTTAAACTGGGTGTAGTAAGCGGTGGCACGAAACTTAATGACAGGGGTTCTGATAATATAATTCAAATCACCTGAATAAATGGTTTCGCTTTTCAGGTTGGGAACGGTAAAATCGCGGGTACGTGCCGATACATACGAGTTCCAAAACAGCGGAGCCCGGGTTTTGTACATAACATTGGCCGTAACATAATGTTTACCGCTAAATTTATAGGTTACTCCTCCTTTAACACCATAGTTAAAAAAGTTGTTTTTCTCGCTGTCGCCATACGAATTATCAGGAAATCGCCCGTTTTTCATATTGCCGGTTCTCCAAAAAGTGGTATTGCTAAGTGATAAGCCCACATAAAAATCAACTTTTGAATAATTAAAATCGGCTTCTGCAAATCCGTTTTGAGCATTGATATTGGCCAGATAATCGTATCCGAAGATATCGCCCTCTTTAACCAGACGGTTCGGATTGTTCAGGTCGTTTTGTGATACATCGGTAATAACAAACGGATCTTGATCGGCGTAACGGTCAATATCGAGCCAATATTCACCACCCAGCAAATCATCGATGGTTTTGTAACGATGGCCTTTATAAATGTTTAGGTTAACACCACCCGATACATTAACATGATCGTTTAGTGTGGAAAAAAGCCTCCAGTCGAATTGACCCTCTTTTTTGTCGTTGCGCCGGTCTTCTAAAATAATTTTCGAGCGTAATCCGGTAATGGTATTCCCTTCAATACCATTAGCATTTTCAACGGTAAAAAGAAATTTACTGTTGGCAAAGTACATATAGTCGAAATCCAGTTGTCTGAACTTATCGTCGGTTTGCCATTTTCGGGTTAATTCATCGGCTATTTCGGGGTGGTCAATTAAATTCCAGTAACTCGGCAGATAACGGTAGTAGTCGGGTCTGGGGTCGTCGGTTTCGGTCCAGTTAAGTGCTGTGGATCCTCCGCGGCCAAACCAATAGGATAAGGTAGCCTGCGACTTGGTGTTTTCCGAAATTTTCCAATAATGGGTCAGCATAGTCATGGGCTGATGATAATTACCCACACGAGCATTTCTTTTTTCACCGTTTTGGTATCCCCAGTAGGGATTATAAAAATTGTTTCCGGAAAGGTCGTAAGCCTCTTGTACCGATACTCCTGTTTTTCCTCTTCGGTTGGGAGACCCAAAAACCACCAGCGATAAACTGTGATTGTCGTTAATCTTTTTTTCAACTCCCAAAAAATAAGCCCAGGCATCGTAAAAAGAGCCTTCAACATAGCCTTCCTGTGCCCAGCGACGTGAGCCGGAAACAACAAACGACCATCCGTTAGACATTTCGCCCGTTGAGTAGGTAGCCATTAACCTGTTTCGGTAACTCCTGTTGGCACTGGAGTATGAAAACCTGAACTGCTTGCGGAAGAGCGAAGGACGGGTATTAATTTCGGTAACACCGGCCACCCCTCCAAAAGAGAGCTCCGATGAAACAATACCCGTTCGGATATCTTTGTTCCAGGTGGCATCGTTTAATCCACCCCAGCTCGACCAGTAAGCACGTCCGCTTTCCATGTCGTTCATCTTCACGCCGTTAATAAAAACCGTGAGATTGTTGTTGTCGTAGCCGCGAATACGGTAACGGGCAGCTCCAAAGGTGTAGCCGGCAGTAGAAACAAATATGTCTCTCGACGACTGCAAAAGCCCCGAAACATCCTGCGACATCTCATCCGATTCCGACTCAATCACATCCAGTGTAAAAGTCGGCAATGTGCCTGTATTGTCAGCACTTGTTGTATCAGGCTCTGTTTGAGCCACTACCGAAAAAGTGATGAGCAATAGAGACCAAATTAATAAAACTCTATGCATTGATAAATATTTAGATTTGTTAAGCATCCTTTTGTCAGACAAAAAAAGCCCTGATTAAAGCAGAGCGGAAAAAGGCAAAAGTAATATTTTATTGTGGGCTGCCAAATTCTCCACCCTATTTTAACATTAATGATTTGGCTGGCCTGATACTGAAAAAACTTCTTCTTTAAAAAAAGAGGCTATTTCACATCATATTACTACTTTTGTGCACTTATAACAAAAAGAACAACTCTTTGTAACAGGTATGCCCTTTTTAATTTTGTATTTCGAAAGAGGTAAATTATAAACGTAAAAAGCCCTGATTAAGAGTTGATGAGAAAAAAATAAAGACAGTTATTTCAAACGGAAAAAACAATATTTGGAGAACAGAAAAATAAAAATGATAAACGCATGAAAATATATCTTAAATCGGTCATCACACTTTTTGTGTTGGTACTATTTGTAAATCTTTCAGCGAAAGCCCAGAAAAATAGTAAAAAAGAGTATGTTGCTACCCTGGTGGGTTTTTATAACCTTGAAAATCTTTTCGACACCATTAATACTCCTGATGTGAAGGATGAGGAGTTTACTCCTGAAGGGCCAAAACTATGGAACGGTAGCCGCTATTACCATAAACTGCACAATATGGCAAAAGTGATAGCGCAAATCGGAACCGAAATAAACCCTGACGGGTTGGCTGTGCTGGGAATTTCGGAAGTGGAAAATGAAAGTGTGGTGAAAGACCTTATCGCCCAACCGGTGTTAAAAAACAGGAATTACAAGATTATCCATTACAACTCTCCCGACCGGAGGGGTATTGATGTGGCCATGTTGTATAACCCGAAATATTTTAAACCGTATAAAACCTCATCGCACCGGTTGCATGTTGAGAAACTAAAGGATTTTAAAACCCGCGACCAACTGTTGGTTGACGGAGTGCTAAGCGGCGATACGGTTCATATTATTGTTAATCATTGGCCTTCACGCTATGGCGGAGAAAAACGTTCGCGTTGGCTGCGTAATGCTGCTGCTCAATTAAGCCGTAGTATTGCCGATTCTATTTTACAGCAAAACCCCCATGCACGCATTATGGTAATGGGCGACCTCAACGATAACCCAAACAACGAAAGCGTTCTGAAATTTATGAACGCCAAAGGCAAGCGGGACAAATTAAAGGATAACGATTTTTTTAATCCCATGTGGGAAATGTATAAAAAAGGAAATGGTACCCTGGCATGGCACGATACATGGAGCCTGTTCGACCAGATTATGATTTCGCAAGCCCTGCTGGGAAAAGATTACAATCACATTAAATATTTAAAAGCCGTTATCTATAAAAAGCCGTTTTTAGTTAATAAGGATGGCCGGTATAAAGGATATCCTTATAGAACTTTTGTCGGAAATACCTTCCAGGGCGGCTACAGCGACCATTTACCGGTATTTGTTGTTTTGGTAAAAGAGGCCCGGTAGAGAGTCAATGATTCAATGCGAGAATGATTAAATGCTTGAATGCGAGAATGATTAAATGCTTGAATGCGAGAATGATTAAATGCGAGAATGCGTGAATGCTTAAATGCGTGAATGCTTGAATGCGAGAATAAAAATACAGTTGAACAGTTGAATAATGTAGCGATATAGCT
>CAZKGB010000174.1:0-5977 GCA_964551935.1 uncultured Lentimicrobiaceae bacterium
CCCTCCACTGTCATACCAACAAGTTTCTTTTCGTTGCCATCTTCCAGTAAAAATTCAATAATTTTTTCTTTGGGATTAAAAGGCTTTAAATCGTCAAGCCCCATCGATTTTATGGCAATCTTAAGCAGTTCATCGCGGTCAACACCCACCGAGCGTTTTTGTTTACGTAAAAAATAGCGGCCGGCTTCCAGCATCGCTTCCAACGGAATCAACCCAACCAGTTCGGAACCCGTAACACGAATACCCCGGGCATCAGCCTTTTTACAAACCTCATCAAAAGCCACATGAACGGGAGTAACAGAGATATTGGTCAGGTTCATCGATATCTGGGCAACGCCGTACTCTTCGATAAACCAGCCGATGGCCTTGGTGGCTTTCAGTGAACCGGGAATGTTTACCGGCTTTCCATTTTCATCTTTCACTATTTTACCGGTAATAGGATTTCCAATACGTTTTACACGGCCACGTTCGCGAACATCAAAAGCAATGGCGTTGGCACGACGTGTGGAAGTTGTATTGAGATTCACATTAAAGGCTACCAGAAAATCGCGGGCACCCACAGCGGTAGCACCGGTTCCGGCTACTCTTTCGTTAAATTCGGCGGGCCCAAAATCAGGTTTCCAGTGGGGATCGGACAATTTTTCCTTTAACCCCTCGTATTCACCTTTTCGGTTGTTGGCCAGATTTCTTCGCTCTTCGGTAAAAGCAGCATTTTCGTAACAGTAAACCGGAATTTTTAATTCGTTACCAATTCGCTCGGCCAGCTTGTGAGCGTATTCAACCGTCTCTTCCATGGTAATTCCTGCAACGGGAACCAACGGGCAGACATCGGTTGCACCAAACCGGGGATGCTCACCTTTATGATGACGCATATCGATAATCTCACCGGCTTTTTTAACGGCCTGAAAAGCCGCTTCAATAACTTCATCCGGTGTCCCAACCATGGTTACAACTGTCCGATTGGTGGCAGCACCCGGATCAACATCCAACAGCTTAACACCTTCCACTTTTTCAATCTCATCAGTTATCTGCCTGATAATATTCATATCGCGTCCTTCGCTAAAATTAGGCACGCACTCGATCAGTTTTCTCATGGGTTTATTCATTTAAATATTAAGATGCAAAAGTAAGAAAAAGAGTTACTACTTTTGGCTTGAAAAAAAAATCAATGCCATGTCAAAAATTGAATGGAAAGCCGGCAACATGCTATACCCGCTTCCGGCGGTAATGGTAAGTTGCGGCACCCAACCAAAGGAGTACAATATTATCACCATTTCGTGGGCAGGAACCATCAACACCGACCCGCCCATGGTATCCATATCCATACGCGAAAAGCGGCACTCCTTCAAGATAATAAAAGAAGCCGGCGAGTTTGTCATCAACCTTACCACGAAAGATTTGGCTTATGCTGCCGACTGGTGCGGAGTTAAATCGGGGCGTGATGTAAACAAGTTCAGGGAGATGAAGCTAACACCCGTTCCCGCTTCTAAAATCAGCACGCCGTTAATAGCCGAATCGCCGGTTAACATCGAATGCAAAGTGAAACAGGTTATCGAATTGGGAACCCATCACCTCTTTTTAGCGGAAGTCGTTGCGGTAAATGCCGATGAAAGATATCTGGATAAAAACACCAATAAGTTCGACCTTCGGCAAACCGACCCTATCACCTATCTGCATGGCAGCTATTACACACTCGGCGAAAAGCTGGGCAGGTTTGGTTACTCCGTTCGTAAAAAAAAGGAAAAAAGGAAAGATGCCGGGAAGGAGATTTAGTTTTATTAATAAGAGCAGTTGCGAAAACCTATCACAACAGTGAAAGGATTGCGCGCAGGGAGCTGATTGGCTGGAGGCCTCCGCCCGCACAATCATCCATTCGGACTGGTCTCAGCTCCACTTCGTTTCGTTCGAGGTGACGGTTGAAGAGTAAAAGCGAGAGGTCGAGAGGACGAAAGGTTGAAACGGTGAAGTTGTTAAAGGGTGAGAAACCTATCTCATCACTCTAGAATTTTCGTTCCAGTAACTTCTCCAACTCCTTAATTTCATCACGAAGGCGGGCGGCATCAATAAAGTCAAGAATCTTAACAGCGGCCTGCATATCCTTTTTGTTTTTGGCAATAGCATCTTTAATATCCCTTGCACTCATGTATTGAACAACGGGATCGGCGGCCACGGTGGCAAAATCACGCTCGACATAAGCTTTCGGTGCGGCGGGTTTGTTGTCGGCCACTGCCGTTTGTCCCATAATGGCGTCCGTTGACTTAACAATCTGTTTTGGTGTGATGCCGTGTTTTTTGTTATAAGCCATCTGTTTTTCACGGCGCCGGGTGGTCTCTTCGATGGTGCGGCGCATGGATTCGGTTACCTTATCAGCATAAAAGATGACTTTGCTGTTGATGTTACGAGCGGCACGACCTGCTGTTTGCGTAAGAGAGCGTTCCGAGCGAAGAAAGCCTTCCTTGTCAGCATCCAAAATGGCTACCAGCGCCACCTCCGGCAGGTCAAGTCCTTCACGCAACAGGTTCACTCCCACCAGCACATCGTACTTTCCCAACCTTAAATCGCGCATAATCTCCACGCGGTCGAGGGTATCGACATCGGAGTGAATGTAGTTGGTTTTGATATTCAGCCTCACCAGATATTTTGTTAACTCCTCCGCCATACGTTTGGTCAACGTGGTTACCAAAACCCGGTGGCCATTCTTCACCGTTTTGTCCACTTCATCCAGCAAGTCATCCACCTGATTATGAGCAGGCCTTACTTCGATAACGGGATCGAGCAGCCCGGTAGGCCGTATCAGCTGTTCCACCACCACGCCTTCCGATTGTTGCAATTCATAGTCGGCAGGGGTAGCACTCACGTAGATTACCTGTCCCGTCAGGCTCTCAAATTCATCAAACTTCAAAGGTCTGTTATCCATGGCCGAGGGAAGTCTGAAACCAAACTCTACCAGGTTCTGCTTTCTTGACCGGTCACCACCATACATAGCACGTATCTGCGAAACGGTTACATGGCTTTCGTCGATTACCGTCAGATAATCATCGGGAAAATAATCCAACAGACAAAAAGGCCTTGAACCGGCTTCACGACCGTCAAAATAGCGGGAATAGTTTTCGATACCCGAGCAGTACCCCAGCTCTCGCATCATCTCGATATCGTACACCACACGATCCTCGAGTCTTTTGGCTTCCAGACTTTTTCCAATAGAGCGGTAATATTCCGTTTGTTTCATCAGATCGAGCTGGATTTCAGAAACGGCACTTTTTATTTTATCCTTAGAGGTAACAAAAATATTGGCAGGATAGAGGGCAATATCGGGCAAGGTCTCCATCCTCTTTCCCGAAACCGGATCAATAACCTCGATGCTTTCAACTTCATCACCCCAAAAGATAATCCTGTAGGCATCATCGGCATAAACGGGAAAAATATCGACGGTATCTCCTTTAACACGAAAATTCCCACGATTTAACTCGATATCATTTCTGGAGTAAAGGGCATTCACCAAATCGAGAAGCAATTTGTTGCGACTCAACACCTGTCCCGTTTTCAAATAGACCACGCCATTGGTAAAGTCATCAGGGTTGCCAATACCGTAAATGCACGACACGGAGGAAACCACAATCACATCCCTCCTACCCGAGAGCAGTGCCGAAGTGGCACTAAGACGCAATTTTTCAAGTTCCTCGTTGATTGACAAATCCTTTTCAATGTAGGTATTGGTAACAGGCAGATAGGCTTCGGGTTGGTAGTAATCGTAGTATGAAACAAAATACTCCACCCGGTTTTCCGGAAAAAACTGTTTAAACTCACCGTAAAGCTGTGCTGCCAACGTTTTATTATGGCTCAGCACCAACGTGGGCCGGTTTAGCTTTGCTATCACGTTGGCCACGGTAAATGTTTTACCCGAACCGGTAACGCCCAGCAACACTTGCGCCTTGTCGCCACGTTGAATGCCTTCCAACAACTGCTTAACGGCTTCGGGCTGGTCGCCTGTAGGGGTGAATTCGGATGTGAGTTTAAATTTCATGCAATGCAAAAATAGGCAAATAGCGGTGACAAGGAAAGAAATAAAATCAGGTTGTTACGGGTAACATCCGGCAACTACTCGAAGTCGATTTCCATCTGTTGGATTTCATCAGGAGAATCGGGGGGATTCTTTTTATCGGACAAAGTGCTTTTCTTTGGTTTCTTCTTTTCCTGCTTTGGTTCATCAACAACCGGAGGGGGGAGTTCATCAAACAGGGGAATGGCAGGATCTTCCACCCCAGGTTCCAGAGCCTCTGTTTCAACAGCAGCATCAGCATCTTCAACTTCCATCGTTACAGGCTCTTCAACTACCGTCTCAGCCTCTTCTACCGGTGGTTCGTAAGGCAAAGGGTCAACTAATTTAACTTTTCTAATATCTTTATTACTTAACCGTTTTCCTTTTGCTTTATAGCTTTTCACGCCGATAAAATCAGCCAGCAGCACCACCTCTATTTCGTTACCATCTTTTTTGATTAACTCCATTTCAACCCGTGGCAGGTAATCCAACGAGTACAAAATTACTTTCGACCCCTTGCTGTCGGGAATAAACAGGTATTTATTGTTCACGGTTGTGTTTGCATCAATACCAAAGCGCTTAACATAGTAACGGTTCTGTTGGCCATCGAGATAAATGACCGACAATATTTTACGAGGATCAAACTTTTCGATATGAACCATGGTATCATCAAAGTGCGTTTGAAGATCGTAGGTGGTGAGTTTAAATTCACCGGTGGAGAGAATGGTCAAAATCTTATCATCGCCTTTAAAAGCCCCAAGATAAGTACCACGCTCACCGGTATTGAGTCTGCGCACGGTATCATCGTACCAGATATCGCGGGCAGCAAGGGTTGAAACACCCTCTTCGCGTTTGACAATATTTTTGACAGGGTTTTTACTAAGAATATTTCCTCTTGAAGACCGCCCCCCTGATAGCAAGCTCGCTAAAGTCAAAATCAAAATGAAGTTTCTTCAGTTTGGGTTTTGGCCGCAGGTTGACTTTTACAATTTCGGCCTCGCCATTGGGATTGGCGGTAAAGTAAACCACTTTAGAGCCTTCGGTACCCTGAGTAAGATCGTATTCTCGCTCACGTGTAACACCCTTCACGGCAAACCGTTTAACAAAATAGTTTCCGCGCTTGCCATCGCGATAAATCATGTTATAGATCGTGCGGTCGTCGTTCTTTTTAAACACGGCAGCATGGATAATTCCGGTACCGACAAACAGCTTTGAAGCCACCTTCACCACCTGGAAAGTACCGTTACTACGGAAAACGATAACATCATCAATATCGGAACACTCGGTAACAAACTCATCTTTTTTAAGCGATGTTCCCACAAAACCCTCTTCGCGGTTGACATAGAGCTTTTGATTGGCCACCGCCACCATATTTGCGTTGATGGTATCAAAGCTTCTGATTTCGGTTTTACGCTCACGGCCTTTGCCGTATTTCTTTTTAATTTGAGTGTAATAGTTGATGGTATAATCGATAAGATGGTCCAGATGGTTCTGCACCTCTTCCATTTCAGCCTCGATGGCCTTAATCTGCTCCTCAGCCTTAAAGGCGTTGTATTTTGAAATTCGTTTAATCTTTATCTCGGTCAACCTTACGATGTCCTCTTTAACCACTTCACGTCTGAGTATTTTTTTAAAGGGTTCCAGCCCTTTATCGATGGTGGTAATCACGCAATCCCAGGTTTCACATTTCTCGATTTTGAGGTAGATTCGGTTTTCGATAAAGATTTTTTCAAGGGAGTAATTGTGCCACTGGTCCAGAAGCTCCTGCATTCGAATTTCCAGCTCCAATTTATGCAGGGCAACCGTGTGGTCGGTGTTAAATTTAAGTATCTCTTTTACCGATAAAAATTCAGGCCTGTCCTTGGCAATCACGCAGGAGTTGGGGGAGAAAGAGACCTCGCAATTGGTAAAGGCATACAGGGCATCAATCGTTTGGTC
>CAZKGB010000175.1:0-5959 GCA_964551935.1 uncultured Lentimicrobiaceae bacterium
TTCGTTGTATCAACATGATTATTAATCTTTTAGGAAAGATTCAAAAGAAACTGCAACGTGTCAACACCATCTGCATAATCCCATAACTCAGGCGATTGGCTTTGCCCGAAGGCAATTTTGTTAGCCGGAAAATTTAAATTAGTTACAACACGCTGTATTTGATGATTATGAACCATGATTTCGTTTTTCAAGGTTTCGGGTGTTTGGTAATAGGAGTAATGAAGAACGCTTACCGGTGAAGCATATTGCTCATTTTCGGTAAGAAGGAGATTTCCCGTGTCGAAATGGTTAATGCTGTTTACTAAAAAAATGGCTTTGTTGTATTCGTAATTGTTATAGTATTTGTTGTTGTCAATCACTTCGGTTCTGCTTGCCAACACATCGAGAAGCGGGGTAAAATCGTAGTTATCCGGAACAAATAACCTGGCCACATTGCGGCAACCCATTCCGTAATAAAGAAAGATATCATCGGCAAGACGATTTAACTCTCCCCTGGTTTCCGAACCTGATAGCAACGCTACTCCGTTTCGGTTTTTTCTGATGATATTCGGATACTTTCCAAAGTAGTATTCAAAGTAACGCGCCGAGTTGTTGCTTCCTGTGGCAATAACAGCGTCAAAGTTTTTTAACAACTCCGAAGTAAAGGTAATCCGGTCTTTAAATTCAGGTTCAATGGTTGTTAAAATAGCCGCGAGGGCAGGCATTAATTTGTCGTCGTCCGAGGAGAGCTTGGCAAGTATCCGGTGACCCGATATCAAAACGCTAAGAAAATCATGAAAACCGACAGCAGGTACATTTCCTGCCATTACCACAGCCACCGTTTTAGGAGTGTTAAATTTTTCAAAGTCTTTGTGGTAACCGGCAACCCACTTTTCCAATTTTTCTCTATTTAAACTTTTACCCAGTGATATCAGTGCTTTGCTAACAAAGTCGGGCGAAAACCAACCATTTTGTTGATGTAGATTCTTAACAAGACTATTCAGCTTTTTGGTTTCCTGACTGAGCCTATCGCTATCGAAAGTACTTCGTAAGCTTTTGTTTTCCATGTTTTGGAGTATCGTGCCCAATGTATCGAATGCCTTGACGCGGTTTTTTAAATTCATCTGCTGATAATTTATTGCAAAAATAGATTTTTTTATGTTGACGTTGTTTAAAGTTAAACATATAAAAGTAAATATATTAAACTGCAAAAACCTAAATACAAATATCTTATTTAAGTATACAATTACCTTATAACCATTATTTTAAATAGGGTGTAGTTTTGTAATATCCGGAAATTTTTATATTTTAGCGTTGTTTGTTCTTTATAGTCATTTCGTTTAACCCTGTAACATCTTTAATTACTGAAAAAATTATTATGAAGGTTTGTTTATCTGTTTTACAAGAAAAAGAATTTGCCCTGATATCTAAGTTTATAAATAGTCTGGGATTTAACGCGGTAAAATGTGCAAAAGGAGAATTGTCAGAAAGTTTGCATTTATTGAATTCTATAATAATAGTTGACAATAAGTCGCTGGAAGAAAACTATGCTGTATTAAGAAGGCTTAAAATGCTTGAAAAAAGTACTGTTTACCTTATGCTTTGGCTTCCTGAAGAAGCTGCAAGCATCGAAATCCCCGATTTTATTGACGACGTTATTTTTCCCCCTTTCAACAAGATTGTATGGAAAAAACGATTTATTACGTTTAATCATTTCTTAAAGCGTTTAAACAGGTTAATGATAAACAGAAACGAAGATTATGACGCACTGTTTTTTAATAATAAGTCGGTTATTTTATTAATCGACCCCCTTACCGGAAAAATTGAAGATGCAAATCCCGCTGCCTGTACTTTTTACGGCTATTCATGTAAGCAGATTACACGAATGAGAATTCAACAAATTAACACCTTGCCGGAGGAGGTAGTGGTGGATAAAATGAGAATTGCATTTCAAAATTCCCCGGCCCATTTCGAGTTTAAACATCGACTGGCTAATGGAACGATTAAGGATGTGAACGTCTATTCGGGTGTTATTAAATTCAAAGGAAAAGAGCTCCTTTATTCCATAATTCATGATATGTCGCGTGCTGTTGCTGCTGAGAACCTGCTCAACGAAAGCATCGAAAATTATAAAACCATTATTGAAAATGCTGCCGACTCTATTGTAGTTGTTGATGATGAAGGAAAAATCACTTACCTTAACAAACAGGTTACCACCCTTACGGGATACTCTGTTGACGAGCTATTGGGAAAAAAGATTGTAGAACTTTTTTCGCAAAAAGAACAAAAAAAGATTTCAGGAATAATAAATTCCGTACTAAAAAAGGAGGTTCCCAGTGTTCGAACCTCATCGTTCATCACTACAAAAAGCGGAAATAATATTGCGTTTGTATCAAACAGTACTTTTATCAGAGTAAAAGGAAAACCTGCAGTTTTATCTATTGTGCGGGATATCAGCGATTATCATCTCACACTTAAAGAGCTACGGGCAAGTAAACGAACCTTTGAGGATATTTTTAACAGCACTTTTATTCCAAAGTTTATTATAAACCGTAAAGGTAATTTGGCGCGCTTAAACAAATCGGCATTAAAAATGTTCGGAAAAGTAAAAGAGGACACTTTGCTGCAAACTCCTTTTGTAAATATTTTTGTTAAAAACCGGTGTGATTTTGCTAAAATTAATCATGCCATAAAACTTGCATTCGAGGGCATTCCTCAACAATTCGAAGCCTGGGTTAGTGAGGAAAAAGGTGTTGAAAAGCCAAAACTGGTTATTATCGAACGAAGCACCTATTTTAACGAAGAGGTTTTGTTTGCCTATTTTGTTGATATCACCCGTCAAAAAGAAACGGAAGAGGCTCTGTTAAAAAGTAAGGAAAACTATCGTTTGTTGTTTGAAGAGTCTCCTTTTGGAATATTTACTACTGATATCAACGGCAATATTTTGGAGGCTAACATTTCGCTTATTAAAATTCTTAATTCACCTTCGGTTGCCGCCACAAAAAATATAAATGTTTTAACATTTCAACCACTTATTAAGGCGGGTTATTCCGCTGTGTTTAAGCGCTGTGTTAACGAAGGTAAGGTGCTTAAGCACGAAATGCTTTATACCTCGGCATGGGGAAAGATACTTTATGCAGAAACCACTTTTGTTCCGCTAAAAGATAATAACGGAAACGTTATAAAGGTGTACACAATCTTACGTGATATTACTGACCAGAAAAAAGCTGAAGAGAAACTCGAAGAGAGCCGTCAATTGTTTAAAACACTTGCCAACGCTTCGCCGGTAGGCATTTTCCGAACCGATGTTAACGGAAATAACATTTATGTTAACCCTATGTGGAGCGAAATAACCGGTTTATCAGGTGATGAAGCCAACGGGGTGGGATGGCAAAAAATGTTACACCCCGAAGATAAAGAAAGTAGTTTGTCGGAATGGTATAACTCCGTTACGAAAGCGAACGGTATTAATACACGTTTTCGTATTATTAAACCCGACGGAGAGGTGCGGTGGGTACAGGGAAGTTCCGTTCCTGAGTACAGCAACCATAAACTGGTGGGGTTTATTGGTACTATTACCGATGTATCGGACCTTATCAATACTCAAAAAGTATTGCGCGAAAGTGAAAATAAATTCCGCTCATTGGCCGAAGCCTCAAAAGATTTGATTGTTGCGCTAAACCCAAACGGAAAAATTACCTATGTTAATCCTGCCGTTAATAATTTGTTGGGCTATAACAGCGAGGAGGTAAAAGGCCAATCTTTTTGGAGATATGTTGCCGATAAGTATGTTGATTTAACAATGCGTAATTTTAATAAGGGACTTAGAGGTGAAAAAATACCACTGTATGAAATAGAACTTATACATAAAGCAGGTACACTGATTCCGTTCGAGTTAAGCCTCTCCTCTTTACTTGATGCCGACGGAAAAATTATCGGACGTCAGGTTGTGGCACGCGATATTACCGAAAGACGAAGAGTCAGACAGATTCTGGAGAAGAACGAAAAACGACATAAAGCACTTATTCGACAATTCAGGCTGATGACCGATAATATGCCCGATTTAATATGGACGAAAGATATGCAGGGCAGATTTACGTTTGTGAATAAATCGGTTTGCGATGTACTGTTACACGCTAAAGATACTGAAGAACCGATAGGTAAAACCGATATGTTTTTCGCCGAAAGAGAAAGAAAACTTGGAAAGGGAAGAAAAAACTGGCATACCTTTGGAGAGTTGTGTGTTGACTCCGACAGCCTGGTACTGCAAGAAAAGCGCCCCATGCGCTTTGAGGAATACGGAAACATCAGAGGTAAATTTTTATACCTCGATGTTTCAAAAGCGCCTATTTTTGATGAGAAAAATAAAATTATAGGCACAGTTGGACATGCACGAATAGTTACCAAAGAAAAAGCAGCTGAAAAAGAATTACTGTTGCGTGACAAAGCATTAAACTCAGCCGCCAATGCAATTATTATAACCGATGCAACAGGTAAAATTGAATGGGTAAATAAAGCCTTCACCGATTTGTGCGGCTATAGTGAAGAAGAAGCCATCGGCAAAGATACCAATGAGCTTATCGGATCGGAAAACAGAAGTAAAGAGTTTGTCGATAATCTGAACAATACATTACTTTCGGGAAAAGTTTGGAAAGGAGAATTTGTTGACAAACACAAAGACGGGCATTACTATGTTGTGGAAGAGGTTATTACACCTGTACCCGATGAAAACGGAAAGGTGGTGCATCTGATTGGTATTATGACGGATATTACCGAACGAAAAGAACGCGATAAAGAACTGCGCGAAGCAAAAGAAGCTGCCGAAGAAAGCAGCCGCCTTAAATCGGCTTTCCTTACCAATATGAATCATGAAATACGCACCCCTATGAATGCCATTATGGGATTCTCTAGCCTGTTGTCCGAAGCCACTTCCGAAGAAAAAAATCATTATGCCGATATTATTTTTACAAGCTCTGAGCAGTTGCTGAAATTAATTGACGATGTAATTTTTCTGTCTCGGCTGCAAAGCGAAAAACTGCCCCTCAATGAGTCCGATTATTCACCTGAAAAAATGGTGACCGACGTGGTTAATATGTTTAACCTTCCCCAGCTTCGAAAAAATCTTTTGTTAAAAACCAATATTGATAAAAATGTAAAAAACCTGTTTTCTCTTGGTGATGAAGATAAAATAAGACAGGTACTCAGTAATCTGATTTCAAACGCTATCAAATATACAAAAAAAGGAAGTATCGAAATCAGCGTAAAAATAGTTGAAAATAACATCCTTTTTACTGTAAAAGATACAGGTATGGGGATTGCTAAAAATGAACAAAAAAATATTTTTAAAGCTTTTTACCGAAGCCCTAAAGTTACTGATGCTGCCATTCGTGGTACCGGATTGGGCCTGAATATTGCAAAACAGTTGGTGGAACTGATGGGAGGAACAATTTCCGTTGAATCAAAATTGGAAAAGGGGTCGCTCTTTAATGTGCTTTTACCTTTGAAACAGAAACAAATAACCAATAATACTACTGATGATAAGCCCATCCTCAAAGATTGGAAAAAATTAAAAATCCTGGTGGTTGAAGATGATGTTAACAACTACAATTACATGGAGGCGCTTCTTCAAAAAAAAGTAGAAAGGGTCGATCACGCCTTTAATGGACTGGAAGCAATTGCGCTGGCCGATAAAAATAGTTATGATTTGGTTTTGATGGACCTGAAAATGCCGGTTATGGATGGGTATGAAGCAACCCGACAGCTAAAGCAAAAACACCCCAATTTACCGGTAATCGCCACTACAGCTTATGCGTTGCCTGAAGAAAAACTGATCGCTTTAGAGGCAGGCTGCGATTTCTATTTGAGCAAACCGGTAAAAAAAGAGGATATTGTTTCGCTGATAAATCAGTATGTTATGAATATTAAATAGGGTATTGTGTTTTTGATAGAACGGTTATTTGTTTTAGCTTTGTGAAATTAA
>CAZKGB010000176.1:0-1128 GCA_964551935.1 uncultured Lentimicrobiaceae bacterium
GTTAAATGATTGCTCAAAAATTAATTTCATCTGCTTTGTTTTTTTTCCGGGATACGCTTATGGTAAATCACATCAAAAATCCTATACCGGTTTCTTAATACTGGTCTCTTTGTCGATGCCCTTTTTCACTTCGATGTTGATGCCATCGGAGAGGCCGGTTTCGATAAAAACTTTTTTAAATTCCTGCGGCTTGGTTTCCACCTCTACAAAAGTTTTTCCTTCTTCAAATTGCAACAAGGCTTCGGGAACGGCCAGCACGTTTTCAACTTTTGCCAATACAATATCGGCGTTGGCGCTGTACCCCGAACGGATAAATTCACCGGTTTTAAGATTTACATCGGCTTCAATTTCGAACTGAACGGCTCCGTTTTCTTCAACTCCCTTAGGCGATATTTTTGTAAGTGTTGCATCAAACTTAGTATTGTCAATAGCACCTATTGTAAGAATAAGCGGCATACCAATATGAATTTTACCCACTTCGGTTTCATCAATTTTACCCTTGAAAATCATATCGTTCATATCGGCCACGGTGGCAATGGTTGTTCCGTCGTTAAAGTTGTTTGATTCAATTACCGAGTTTCCTATTTCCACGGGGATATCCAAAACCATACCGTTAATGGTGGAGCGTACCAGCGTGTTGGTGGGAGCACCTGATTTTTTTAGCTGGCCTTCTTTTATCAAATCCAGGTTGTCTTCGGCGTTTTTTAGTTCCTCCTTGGCATTGTCGTAGGTAATTTCGTAGCTTTCAAACTCTTTTTTGGCAATCACTCCTTTTTCAAACAGGTCCATCATGCGGTCGAAATTTCGTTTGGCATCCTGTAAGTTGATTTTTGCTTTGTTCACCCTCGATTCAGCGTTGTTGAGGTTTATCATGTTGGGGATAA
This sequence comes from uncultured Lentimicrobiaceae bacterium, assembly GCA_964551935.1. Classification (GTDB taxonomy): domain Bacteria; phylum Bacteroidota; class Bacteroidia; order Bacteroidales; family F082; genus B16-G9. The sequence continues at coordinate 885 of CAZKGB010000176.1, forward strand.
TACGGATACGGGCTATCAAATCGCCTTTTTTAACCTGGTTGCCCTCTTCCACGTAAAGTTCGTCGATAATGCCCGATACCTGAGGCTTTATTTCAATCTCTTTTCGGGGAACTACCGAGCCCGTTGCCACGGTTTTTTTAATAATGGTAGTGGTAATGGGTTTTTGGGTTTTGTAAACCACGGGTTTGTCTTGCGATTTGTCCCATAAAAAATACATAACGTACCCAAAGCCTCCCAGTAAGAC
>CAZKGB010000176.1:1228-5867 GCA_964551935.1 uncultured Lentimicrobiaceae bacterium
TATTCATCTCTCAGCGCTTCTACCGGTTTAATTTTGATGGCGCGATAAGCAGGAATCATTCCGGCAAAAGCACCCGAAAATATCAATATAATTAAGGCCGACAGCGCGGTTTTAAAATCGATTTCGGGGTGCAAAAACATATCGAGTTGCATGTTGTTGCTAACCATTAAATAGTTGATGCCGGTTAACATTGCCACCCCGACCGTTAATCCTATTATTCCCGCAAGCGTGGTTAAAAAAACCGATTCCAAAATAATTTGAACGACTATTTCAACGGGAGTTGCGCCCAATGCTCTCTTTACCCCAATCTCTTTAGTACGCTCTTTAACAATTATAAGCATGATGTTTGAAACCCCAATGGCTCCTGCCAACAGGGTTCCTGCTCCCACAATCCATATCAGCCAGTTAATACCGTTAAAGAGGCCGGTCATTTTGTTATACTCCTTTTCCACGTTAAAATGGCCGATAGCCCGGTCGTCAGCAGGATTAATCTTGTGTTTTGTTTTAAGCACCTTGATCATCTTCTCTTCTGCTATCGAAGCGGGGATGTTGTCTTGTGAAGTAACCGCGAACCACATAATAATGTCGCCATAGTTGAATGTTTTTTGCATGGTGGTAAAAGGAAGAAAAATACTGTTTTCATCTCGTTCGGCCTCTCCTCCCTTTTTCCGGGATGTAACCACGCCAACCACCTTAAAATAAACGCCCTGAATGCGAATGTAATCGCCTACGGGATCTTCATCCGGTTTAAACAAAATATCTTTTACCGAAGAGCCTATAACACAAACTTTGCGTATGTTGTTTACATCGTTTTCGTTGATAATTCTTCCGGCTGTAACGGTGTACGGGTTTATTTTAAAGAAATCGGGCATATCGCCATAGATGTTAAAGGCACCGGTTTCTTTACCTCGCACTACGTTGCTGGCACCTCGGTAGCCACCGGCTTGCAGGCGTGGGGCAAGCAAACCGATTTCGGGAACATTATCTTTAACATATTGAATATCGCTGTTTCGGAAACTAAAGCGCCGTCCCCGGTTAAAACCTTTGTATGCCATCGACGTTTGCTGCGTCCACATAAAAAAGCTGTTGGTAGCAAAGTCGCCAAAGTCATCCATCACCCCGTTTTTCAGGCCATTGCCCGAACCCATCATGACCACCAACATAAAGATACCCCAAAACACACCGAAAGAGGTAAAAAAGGTTCTAACCTTATTTTTTTTCAGCGAGCTGAAAATCTCCTGCCAGTTATCGATGTCAAAAACGCTTAATCTCATAATTTTTATTCTGCCATTTTTTTTGTTATTCGGTACGCAGGGCTTCAACGGGTTGCACAGAGGCCGCTTTTCGGGCAGGGATAAATCCTGCCACGGCACCGGCAACAATAAGCAAACCTGTTGCCATGAGTGCTGCCGTGATGTTGGCTTGTGGGTTTAGGAAAAAGTCGGAAGGAGGCATGAATTTACCAATCATCTCCAGTAATCCTACTCCGGCAGCAAGGCCAATGTACCCGGCCAGGCTGGTGATAACCACCGACTCGAGCAGTATCAGGCTGATGATGGAAAAGGGGGTGGCCCCCAATGCTTTTCGGATACCGATTTCTTTTGTTCGCTCTTTCACCACAATCATCATGATGTTGCTAACCCCCACAATACCGGCAATGATTGTCCCGATGCCAACAATCCAAATAAAAATGTTGATACCCGAAAAGAGGCTCATCACCTTTTGATAGTTTTCAAATTGATTACGCACCCAAACGGCACGCTTATCTTCGGGGTCGAAATGGTGAACGGCTGCCAGTTGGGTTCGTAATTTTTTAACGGTTTTTTGACTCGACTCCAGGGTTGCGTTGTTGAGGGTAAACATAAACTGGTTCACCTTGTCGCCTCCTTTAAAAAGTCGTTGTGCCGTGGTGATGGGCAGGTAAATTATTCGCATCTCCGATTCGCCTCCTTTATCTTCAAAAACACCGACCACTTTAAACGCTATCCCATCAATATCAATATATTTACCAATGGGATCTTCGCCTTTAAAAAGATCTTTTGAAACCAGCGAGCCAATGACCGCTATCTTTCTAAAATTTTCCAAATCAATTTGGTTGATGTAACGTCCTTTGGTAATAATGGTGTTTTCGAGCTGCTTATGTGCCGGATGGACACTCCTTATGCTATAGCTTCCGTAATTGTTTTTATAGGAGATGTTTTTGGCGTTAACCCGCACGCGCCCGGTAATGTTGTCGATATCGTTAAAGCTGTTTTGAGTTCTTGCAATATCGGTATTGGTAAACTCGATGCGTCTCCCCGGCTTGTATCCCTGATAAGCTATGGATGTTTGTCGCGGATAAACCCAAATGCTGTTGGTGGCATCGTCGGCAAACTGCTCCTCCACCCCGTTTTTTAACCCCTGTCCGGAACCCAGCAAAATAATAAGCATAAAAATGCCCCAGGCCACACTGAATCCTGTTAAAAAGGTGCGCAACTTGTTTTTGCTTATGGTGCTGAGTATTTCCTGCCATTTATCCCAATCCATCGGCTAATCCTCCTCGGCTATAAGACTTTCAAAAACTTTTTGTTTCTGTTCCGAATCGTTGACATCATTTTCAACAATACCATCTTTAAGATGAATAATCCGGTTGGTTTGTCCGGCAATATCGTGTTCGTGGGTAACCACTATCATGGTAATACCGTCCGCATTAATTTCTTTAAGCAGATCCATCACCTCTTGCGAAGTTTTTGAATCGAGTGCTCCCGTGGGTTCATCCGCCAGTATCACCTTTGGTTTCGAGATAAGAGCCCGGGCAATGGCCAATCGCTGTTTTTGTCCGCCCGACAGTTCCGAAGGCAGATGTGTTGCCCACTCTTTCAGTCCCATTTTATCGAGGTATTCCATGGCGAGCTTGTTTCTTTTTCGCCGGCTAACCTTTTGATAGTAGAGCGGAAGCGCCACATTTTCCATGGCGTTTTTAAAACTTATCAGGTTAAACGACTGAAATACGAACCCCAACATGTGATTGCGATAAAAGGCGGCTTTGCGTTCCGACAGATTGGCCATCAGTTTACCGTTTAGATAATAGCTTCCTTTATCGTAACTATCAAGGATGCCAAGAATATTGAGCAGGGTTGATTTGCCGGAGCCCGATGACCCCATTATGGAAACCAACTCTCCCTCTTGTACGTGAAGGTCAATTCCTTTTAAAACGTGTAAAGAACCGCTTTTACCTATACGGTAACTTTTGTGAATGTTTTCCAGCTTAATCATATGCAACATTAGACGAGTGAGGCTTTGCAATGTTACAACCTAAGTGGGAAATAGAGAAGTTTATTAAGATACGTTAACTCTATTTGAATAATAATATTTTATCTAAAACTTAGTTGGCTTTATAAATAAATATCATTTGTAAAAGTTAAGTACGTTGATAACCCGGCGGTTTACCCAATCATGGCGATGGTTTCAATTTCAACCAGAACACCCAGCGGGAGCTCTTTAACGGCAAAGGCTGCTCTGGCAGGCGGGTTGTTGGGGTAGTAGCGGGCATACACTTCATTCATGGCGCCAAAGTTTGCCATATCGCTTAACAGACAGGTTGATTTTACCACGTTATCAAAAGTGTAACCGGCCTCGCTTAAAATAGCACCAATGTTTTTCATTACCTGTTCTGTTTGCTCGGTAATGCCCCCCTCTGCCATTTTACCGGTTTCGGGGTTGATGGGTACTTGTCCCGAAATAAACAGCATTCCGCTCATTTCAACCGCCTGGCTGTAAGGGCCAATGGCTTTGGGTGCTTTTGATGTGTTGACTATTTTTTTCATGGGTCTATTGTTTTATGTTTGATTGGGTTTTTTGCAGTTTATATCCTTCTAATCTGATACAGGGATATTACTAATTAAGGTTTTGTATATTTTGAACCGCTGGCAAATTTCGATGACAAAATTGTAGGTTTCTTTTCCTCTTACATATCCGTTTCTTACTACGGGGTCGTTGTAATATTTTTTTTCGGAGAGGTGCAGGATGAAATAATCAACATTATCCGTCCAGATATTGGGATTCTTATGGTATTTTGATGCCAGTCGACGGGCATCAAGTATATGCCCCATGCCCGTGTTGTATGCTGCCAGAACAAATTTTATTCGTTCGGTGGAATCGGTTATTTCATCCGGAAGTTGATTAAAGAGCGACTTTAAATAGTTTGTTCCCGCCCTAATTTGTGTCTCCGGCGAGGAGGTTGAATCGACACCATATTTTTTCATCACATCCGGCATTAGTTGCATGAGTCCTCGGGCACCTACCCATGAAACGGCATTGGGTTTAAATTCCGATTCCTGGTATATTAATGATGCCAGCAAACGCCAATCCCATCCGATTTGCCCGGCGGCGTTTTTTATGATATCGTCGTAAGGTGACAAATGTCCTTTTCCATAGGAATTATAAAGGCTTTTGTTTACTCTTCTCCGGGAGGAGAGGTTTTTAAAATATTTGTTGTAAAGTAACCTCGAATACAATGTTTTGTAAAAATTATCCAGCCAGTAATTGATGGTATCTGCCAGGCGTTTTTGGTCGCTTCGTACCGCCCAGGCAATTTTTTGAGGGAAGCTGATAAAAGTTTTTGCATCAATGTTTCTGTAAAAAGCCGCATCTACCAATG
>CAZKGB010000177.1:0-5825 GCA_964551935.1 uncultured Lentimicrobiaceae bacterium
TTTCAAGGTCGAGGTCATAAAATTGATGAACGGTGCAGATTCCTGCCCGGAAACCGGGAAGAGCCGCATAGCCCATAGTGTAATCATCGGTGATGTCGTTGCTGATTAGCGTTCGGTAAGTGTCGGGGAGTAAAAGTCTGAGAAAATGTTGCCGGCTGCGGTTTACCTCTTTGTTCACAATTTTTTCAAGCCCTTCCAACTCTGCTGCAACTAACTCGGGTTTTTCCAAAGAATAATAAGATGGGTGAATACCGATTTTGGCGTAGTCAACCATTTTTTTAATAAGCATCTTAAACCGTTTGTTCCTTGTGTTGATGTTTTTGTCGTATCTCGAGTAGTGGGCATAAAGGAAAAAATAGACCGGCTTAAGTCCGTATTTCTTTTGATATTGCAACTGCAGGTCAAAGGTATCAAACGGGTCTTTTCGCATTCGCAGTAAAACCTGTGTTCTGACTTTGATGTCGTACCAGTCCATTCGCTTTAGTGCAAGAAAGTAACTTCCTATGGTCCTGACCAATCCTTTTTGCGCGTAAGCCCATGCCGAATCTACATCGTAAGTGGGTAAAAATTTATAGTTTCGAATGGAATAGTTAATGTCGGGATATTTTGCCAGCAGTATTTCCTTAATTTTTAATGCCCAAATGTTGACAACGGGTTTTTGAAGAAAACCAAGCTCATGCGAAATGCTCTTGTGGGCGGTAAACCTGCCATGCTGATCTTTAACAAATGGAAGGTACTCTTCGTAGCGCGAAACCAGATAAAAAATGGCAGAAAACACATCAAATGGCAGTTCCGAAAGGCTGTCTTTTACCGGAAAAAAAACATTGATGCCATCGTATTCAAAAGGATCCAGGACAACCGAATCAACTCCTTTTTTTAATAAAAATTCGTTGGATTGAAAATAGAGATCATCGGAAAAAGGTTTGGCAGAGTATTGCATTTTGGGACCGTCAGCCGAAAGGAAAGCATCCAGGTCGGAAGTTAAGGTGTATTCCATCAATAGGATATCGGTAAATACCAGCTTAAAAGTGTAGCGAATTCGTGAAGTTTTTTTTGAAACGTAAATAAGCAGGTTTTCCATAGGCCAAAAGTAGTTATTTTTAGTGATAATGTGTGAATGTGTGAATGCGAGAATGAATGAATGCGTAAATGCGAGAATGCATGAATGCGAGAATGCTTAAATGTGTGAATGCTTAAATGCATGAATGCTTAAATGCGAGAATGTTTAAATGCGAGAATGTTTTAATGCGAGAATGTTTTAATGCTTAAATGCTTGAATGTGGTAATCGAACAATCGAACAATGCAACCATGTAACTAATACCCCATCAAACCAATTATTTCACTATTTTTGGAGCTTATTAGAGAATGATATATGGAGAATTTTATTGTATCAGCGCGAAAGTACAGACCGTCAACCTTTAAGCAGGTTGTGGGGCAGGAGTCGATAACTTCAACCTTGCAAAACGCCATTAAGAACAACCATTTGGCGCAGGCCTTTTTATTTACCGGTCCCAGGGGGGTTGGAAAAACAACCTGTGCCCGTATTTTGGCAAAAACCATCAACTGCTTAAATCCAACCTCGGACATGGAGCCTTGCAACGAGTGTGAATCATGTGCCGCTTTTAACAACAATGCCTCTTTTAACATTCATGAGCTGGATGCTGCTTCTAATAACTCGGTGGATGATATTCGAAATTTGGTTGATCAGGTTCGGATTCCTCCTCAGGCCGGAAAGTACAAGGTCTATATTATTGATGAGGTTCACATGCTTTCGCAGGCTGCATTTAATGCTTTTTTAAAAACGTTGGAAGAACCTCCCGAGTATGCCAAGTTTATTTTGGCCACCACCGAAAAGCATAAAATTCTGCCAACCATCCTTTCGCGGTGTCAAATTTTCGATTTCAAGCGTATCAGCGTAGATGATATAGCTACCCATCTGGCGTGGGTTGCCGAGAACGAAAACATTAATGTGGATAAAGAGGCTTTGCATGTTATTGCGCAAAAAGCCGATGGGGCACTTCGTGATGCTCTATCAACCTTTGATCAGATTGCGAGTTTTAGCGGTAACACCATCACCTATAAGGATGTTATTGAAAATCTTAATATCCTCGATTACGAGTACTATTTTAAAATTGTAGATTATATTCTTAATGGCGATACTTCCAGCCTGCTGCTTACCTTTCATGAAATTTTAGAGAACGGTTTCGACGGGCAACATTTCATTACCGGCTTAAGCGAGCATTTCAGACACCTGCTGGTTGTAAAAGATGTGGCAACATTAAAGCTCTTGGAAGCAGGGCCTGCTCTTAAAGAAAAATATCGTAACCAGTCGGCACGTTGCACCCCCGAATTTATTTTAAAGGCGCTGGATCTGACCAATAAGTGTGATCTGAGTTACAAAGCCAGTAACCATAAAAAACTGCACGTTGAAATTGTGCTGATACAGCTTTCATCGATGCAATGGACACAGCAACAGCAAACAGTGCAGCAGCCATCACAACCTCAAGTCGTCCATAAAACAGCGGCACCTGTTGAAGGTGTTAAGGACAGCAAGCCTTCATCAGACACAACGGTTGCCGAGTCAAAAGCTGTTTACCGGTCTCCGGTTGTTAACAAGGAGGAGCCGAAAGCCGAACCGGAAATCAAACCTGAGGTTGAACCAAAAGCCGAGCCAAAGGTCAATATTGTTAAACCGGTTTCGTCAACAGGAAAAAAACCTCAAAACGGCAACGGTGAGCGAAAAATTTCAAATGTGTCAATTAAATCGACTTTAGACGCGTTAAGGAGCAAAAAAGAGGAGGAAGAAGTTCAGGAAATCGTTATTGCCACTGCATTTGATCAGGAACAGCTGGAAGAGGTGTGGAGCCGCTTTGCCAACGAGTATAAAGCTAAATCGCCCACCTTTGGTTCGGCCATCGAAAAGTATAAACCCGAGTTGGCGGATGGATTTAAAATCAGGATGAAGGTTGATAACCTGATTATCGCCAAAGATGTTTTGAACATGGCCGCCCTGCTGGAGTTTTTAAAAAGAGAACTCAATAATAATCAGATTACCATCGAGCCGATTTTACCCGGTAAAAAAGAGCGCAAGGTTGTATTAACCGACCGTGAAAAATTTGAAGCCATGGCTAAAAAATACCCCGGTATCAAACAGCTGAAAGACCAACTTAATTTGGAGTTGGATATGTAGTGAAGGAGTGGCGGAGTGATGTTGCGAAATTGCGAAGTTGCAAGAGGGCGAATTTGCGATAACCCTGTCAGGTCGAGATGGGGGCTGCGGGAGGAGACCTGAAAGGTTGAAAAGTCGATAGGTTGAGGCTATTATTTTGCAGGGCAAGCCGAACCCTGAGCTGAACCCTGAGCTGAACCCTGAGCCCGTCGAAGGGTGTCGAAGGGTGTCGAAGGATGTAAGGGGTGTCAAAAAATCTTTAACAACTCAATTTCAAACAACTTCATAAGTAACTTTCCGGTGTGGTAGAAAAAAATAGTATAAATTTGTGTAACTTTATGGCAACATGAAAACTAACCGGTTACTACACAAATTAAGACGATTAATTTTTGACTTTTACAGTCTCAGCAAAGCAGAACAGTATGGCATTATTGTACTTGTTTCGTTGATTTTGTTTTTTACCACTCTTTATTTAATTCTTCCGCTGGTGGTCTCCAACACGAAGTACGATAATTCGGTAATGGTGGCTCAAATAGAAGCGTTTCGAAATAAGCAGCAAAAAATCAGCGACTCGTTACAAATAGAGAAAATTCAAAGTTCGGGGCAGCTGTCGGAAGCGTTGGCAAACGAACGACTTCATCCTTTTCCCTTCGACCCTAACAAGCTTCCACGTGAATTATGGTTGAAATTGGGTTTGACAAACCGACAGATTGATGTAATAAAAAACTACGAAGCCAAAGGAGGAAAGTTTTATTCGAAAAAGGATTTGGAAAAGTTGTACTCAGTCTCGGAGGCAGAATACAAGGTATTAGAACCTTATATTGTGATTAAGCCCCTGTTTTCGACCAAAGGTGATCAAATTATTGATAAAAGGAAACTTAATAGCCGTACCCCGGTTGTTACCGAAATCAACAGTGCCGACACCAATCGCTTAAAAAACAACCTTAACCTTCCGTATTGGCTTGGAAAAAGAGTGGTTGCCTATCGAACAAAACTGGGAGGATTTTACGATAAGCAACAACTACTGGAAGTGTACGGAATGAAACCAAAATACTTTAATAAAATAAAAAGGTATGTTGTAATCGACACATCCGGAATACAGAAAATTTGTATCAACCAGGTAGGATTTAAACAACTACTTCATCATCCGTACTGTAATTATCAGCTTACAAAGAAAATTTTTAATGCACGTAAAAAAGCAGGGGGTTCTTTTTCAACTCCCCGCCAGTTTCAGGTTATAACAAGTGCTGATTCGTTGGGTTTGAAGCTGCAACATTATTTATATATTTGCGCTTCCGATTTAAGGGATAACTAAAACATGGCATTATGAGTAAGATTGGCAAGGCGATAAAATCGTTTCCCAAAACCTTTTGGGTGGCAAACACATTGGAATTATTTGAAAGATGGGCATGGTACGGACTTTTTGCCGTGTTGGCGTTGTATCTTACCAAATCAACCGATGAAGGGGCATTAGGCTTTACCCAAATACAAAAGGGTTCTATTATGGGAACGGTTACGGCCATTCTCTATTTTTTACCCTTGATAACAGGAGCAGTTGCCGATAAGGTCGGGTATAAAAAGATGTTGGTAATCGCCTTTACCATTTTATCTTCTTCTTATCTGTTTATGGGATTTGTAACCAGTTATTTAGCAGTTTTTGCCGCCTTTTTGTTGGTGGCACTTGGTGCGGCACTTTTTAAACCGATTGTTTCGGCCACCATTGCAAAAACTACCAATGACGGAAACTCTTCCATTGGCTTTGGGGTTTTTTATATGATGGTAAATATCGGTGGTCTGGTTGGCCCCGTTTTTTCATCTAAGTTGCGTGAAGCATACGGATGGCGAATAGTGTTTTTTATGGCTGCTTCGGCTATTTTAGTTAACCTGATATTGGTTATATTTTTTTATAAAGAGCCATATCGCGAAAAAACAACCGATCCGCTTTTAAAATCAATTGAAAAATCACTCCTTAATATCTTGACCGCTTTAAAAGATATAAAACTGTTGCTTTTCCTTATTATTATGGTTGGCTTTTGGACCATGTTTAATCAGCTGTTTTACACCCTTCCAAACTTTATCGACCAATGGGTAAACACTAAAGTTGTTTATGATGCGCTGGCATCTATATCACCTTCGCTGGCTGCGGCTGTGGGAACTCCTGCCGGTACCATCGCTCCCGAAATGATGATAACCCTGGATGCCGGTGCCATCGTGTTTTTTCAGATTATTATTTCCGCTATTGTAATGAAATTAAGGCCGGTAAATGGAATTATGACAGGTATTTTGGTCAATGCCATTGGTATCGGACTTGCTTTTAGCCAGCAAAACGGTTTGTTTGTGGTAGTGGGCATTTTTGTTTTCGCCATTGGCGAGATGGCCTCATCCCCTAAATTTACCGAGTATATTGGAAAAATTGCGCCCCGCAACAAGGAGGCATTGTACATGGGAACCTCTTTCCTGCCTGTTGCTGCCGGTAACTTTATTACCGGATATTTATCAGGTGATGTGTATCAGGCTTGGTCGGACAAAATTACCTTGCTTAAACAGGAAGTAGCTGCCAGAGGACTGGCAATTCCCGAGATGTCGGATAAGTTTACGCAAAACGATTATGTACATCAGGCCGAAAAGCTGATGGGAATGAACTCTGATCAGCTA
>CAZKGB010000178.1:0-5813 GCA_964551935.1 uncultured Lentimicrobiaceae bacterium
AATAGGGTAAATAACTCTCCAGAACATTTTTCAGCATGGCATCAACCCCTTTGCTGGTAATGGTGCCTCCCGAGATGGCGTCAACCCCATGAATCTGCATATTTTTGGGTAATTTTTGTACGCCTCCTTTTACCACCTCGATGGAGGTAAAATTTCCTTTGTCGTCAAAAATCTTTTTACCGATAAACTGTTTTTTAAACTGATCGGTGGTAATTTCAGCACCCAGGCCGGGGGTTTCGCCTTTGTGGTCAAAGTAAACTCCTACCACCGTGTTCAGGTCGCTTTTTAAGGCGATGTTTCCCCAAATTGGTCCCCACAATCCGGTTCCAAGCATGGGGATGATGTAAACCGTTTGGTTGTCCTTGGTTAAAATGTAAAGAGGCAGCTCATAAGGTTTACCCTGCGATTTGTTATAATATTGCTCTTTCAGACCCAGCGAAAAAGCTTTGCCGTTTTCTTTGGCACCCTCTTTATACTCTTCAACCACTTTACCATCCTGATTAATAACCACCTCTTGGGTAACGTAATTGTTAAACGACTTAATCATATCGTCGGTGGTAACACCGTGAATACCGGCAGCATCGAGAATACCACCCATTTTTTCGATGGCCATATTTCGTTCCTGAAAAGGTTTCAGAAGCATGGCCGCGGAAGAGAGCAAAGTTGCTGCTATAATAACCATAATGGCAGCATACCTTAATATGTATCCGTTACTATTGTTCATAATTTTATTATTAGCTGTTAGCAACGACTTTAAGCCGTTTTAAACGTTTTTTGATATTGGATTCTACCACGTAATGATCGATAAGCGGGGCAAACACGTTCATCAGCAAAATAGCCAGCATCATGCCTTCGGGATAGGCCGGGTTGAATACTCTGATCAGCACGGCAATCATACCCACTAAAAATCCGTAAATGTATTTCCCTCGTGCAGTTTGGGCTGAAGTGACCGGGTCGGTAGCCATAAAGACGGCACCAAAGGCAAATCCTCCCATCACCAGATGGTAGTAGGCCGGAAGTTCCATGTACTGGTTGGCACCCCACCAGTTAAACAGGAGCCCCATGATAAATCCGCCTGCAAATACTGATACCATTACTCTCCACGAGGCGATACCCGTGAAAAGCAGGATGGCAGCCCCTATTAAAATCATCAGGGTGGATGTTTCTCCAACCGAGCCGGGAATGTATCCCATAAACATATCGGAAAAAGAGGGGAAGTGGTTGAAGTTGCCTACCAAAGCATTTCCCAAAGGTGTTGCTCCCGAAAAGGTGTCCGCTTTTTCGGCAATCCAGACTTTACCTCCCGACATATCGCCGGGGTAGGCAAAGAAGAGAAAAGCACGGGCAACCAAAGCAGGGTTAACCACATTCATTCCGGTACCGCCAAACACCTCTTTGCCAAAGATAACGGCAAAGGCTACGGCCACAGCCAAAATCCATAAAGGAATGTCGGGTGGTACAATTAAGGGGATAAGCATACCCGTTACCAGGTAGCCTTCGTTAATTTCGTGTCCTTTTATTTGGGCAAAATAAAACTCGATACCCAGCCCAACGGCGTACGACACAATGATAATCGGGATTATTTTTAAGGCACCATAGCCTATATTTTGCCAAAAATCGGTGGTTTCGCCCAACGATAAAAAGTGTTGGTATCCCACGTTCCACATGCCAAATAACAGAGCCGGCAGGGTAGCCAATACAACCACAATCATGGTTCGTTTCATGTCGATCGAATCTCTGATATGGGCACCTTTTGTTGTAACCGTGTTGGGGACATACAAAAAGGTTTCAAAGCCGTCGAAAGTTGATTCGAGCCAATGAAATTTTCCTCCTTTTTGAAAGTGTGGTTTTTGTTTGTCAATAAATTTTCTAAGCGCTTTCATGCGTTACTATTCTGATATTTTACTTAACTCATTTCTTTTCGCATCAATTCTAATCCGTTTCGGACAATTTCCTGCATATTGATTTTGGAAGGATCGATTACCTCGCAAAGGGCAAAGTCTTCCGCGTCAATTTCGTAAATCCCAAGGTTCTCCATCAAGTCGATGTCTTCTACTAAAATAGATTTCATCAGCTGCATGGGATAGATGTCAAAAGGGAAAACCTTTTCGTACAGACCTGTTAAAACAAACGCTCTGAGTCCGCCATGCAGGTTGGTGTCGAGACGATATTTTTTGTTGGGGGTTAACCAGGAGGGATAGGTTTTTGAGAAGCTCCACTTTCCAAATCCCGGGTTTGCCCAGCCAAAAAACTCGTAATAATCTCCTTCGGGGATGATGGTAACTTGTGAGTCGTAAAAACCTAAAAAGCCATCAGATTCAATTTTTGTTCCCGTGAGGACATCGCCACTAATAAACCGGTTGTTGCTGTCCGAAACATTATTAACAACCATGTTGGTAATGTTGGCCCCGATATGAGCACGGTAATAACGCGGTTTTAATGCTTCCGAACCAGTGAGGGCAATCAGCCTGGAACTGTCGTATTTTCCGGTTAAAAACAGTTTCCCGATGGTGATAACTCCCTGCAAATCGGTGTACCAAATTACATCGCCTTTATTAATGGGGTCGAGCCGGCTTATATGAACACTAACATTGCCCGATGGGTGTGCACCCGAAAAGGTGTTAACCTGAACGTTTTTAATATTTTTGAAAACTTCGGGGTGATTTAGTTTGTCGTGCGTGTTCAAATGGACTTTTCCGGGTGTTAGTTTGGCTAACACGTCAAAGCCTGCCTGAAGCTCTTTTTCATTTCCCCTGATCATTAATTCATAATCGGGAGCTAACGGGGCTGAACTGAAAGCGGCCACAAAAATCGACTTGGGGGTATCGTCGGGGTTGGCGATAACCGAGTAAGGGCGTTGCCTTAACAAAGGCCAAACACCACTTTTTAATAGTTTTTCGGTGGCTTGTTGCTTGTCAGACAATCCTGTATCGGAACTGCCAAAATCGAGACTCTCAAATTTTCCGTCCGACTCGATAATCAGTTCCAATATTTTACGCTTGGCACCTCGTTTAATTTCCACGAACTTCCCGCTTACCGGTGAGGTGAAAGTAATATTTTCTCTATATTTGTCAAAAAACAGCGGCGTTCCGGCTTTTACCGAATCACCCTCTTTTATTAACATCTTGGGAAAACATCCAATAAAGTCGGGAGGCTTAATGGCAAATCGTTTGGCATCCAAGTCAACAATGGTCTTTTCGGCTTCTCCTAAGAGCTTGATATCAAGACCTTTTTTAACAGAATAAATAGTTGACATATTTAAATTAATTCATGTATTAAATTGGGCGCAAGTTAAATAAAATGAAAATAGGTTTGGTAAAAATATAAAATTATTAAGAATAAATTATAAATAAACACGTAGTAATAATAACAATGTTTTTTTACCCTGCAATTAAATAATAAATTCGTTAAATAGGTTATCCTTGCAACCAAACATTTTACCCATGATTTACCAAAAATTCAGCTTACTTTTATTTACCTTATTATTGGTAGTTTCGACAAATACGGTACAATCGCAAATCATTAAAAACAGCGACTTGGTTTACGATAATAACATTCAAACAGTGCTGTTGTATCCAATGGGCGATCAACTAACCGATCCGGTTATAAAACTTAACTCCGGTGAAAGACTAAAACTGGAGTTTGATGATTTAAGTAGCGAAAGCTACACATTCAGGTATACCGTTATTCATTGCGACAGGAATTGGAACACCTCCGACTTACAGGTGATGGATTACATTGAAGGGTTTTCCGAAGGCGATATTACCGATTATAAGTTTTCGCTTAATGCAATCCCTTCGTACGTGCATTATCAGGCGGTGATTCCTTCGGGAGATATGCATATTAAGCTTTCGGGTAATTATGTATTAAAGGTGTATCTGGATAGCGATGATGATGAGAATGTTATATTTACCCGCCGGTTTTTTGTTTACGAAGAGCTGGCCACGGTGGGTGCCGATATTCCCTATTACCCGAAAAAATTAGAATATACACAACATAAGCAGCAAATTGATTTAACCGTAAGTATTCCTGAGCTTTTTAATACCCAGGCAGACCAGCGTGTTAAAGTTTTTATCAGGCAAAACGGACGGTGGGATAATATGAAACGAAATTTAATACCTACTACCGTGTTGTCGAACAGGCTTGAGTACAACTATCCCGATGGAATAGTGTTCGATGGAGGAAATCAGTTCAGGTACTTCGATATGAAGAGTTATTATTATCAGGCGCCTAACATCAGACGTATTATTAGCCTGGATAACGGGTACGATGTAATTCTTTACACCGATAACTCACGTGCCGGAAGACAGTTTGAAACCTACACCGATATACATGGAATGCGCTTGGTTAAAGCACGTAACGATCAGGAAACCAATATTGAGGGCGAATATGCCCGTGTTGATTTTTCATTGAGAGTTTCGCGTTTTCCCGATGCTGATGTTTATATTTTAGGTGCCCTTACCGATTGGCAGCTTGACCCGGACAGTAAAATGAATTACGATAAGAACCGTAGAATGTATATTAAAACGCTGTTTTTAAAGCAGGGTTATTACAATTATAAATATGTTGTTTTACCCCGCGGTAAATCGGTGGCCGATGTTACTTTGCTGGAAGGCGATTTTTGGGATACGCAAAACCTCTATAAAGTTTATGTCTATTACCGGAATATAGTCCCTGATTACGACAGGCTTATCGGGTATCATGAATTTGCCTCCTTTTCGGCAAAGAAATGATTTTTACCAAGAGGGCCTTTTTTTCAAGATGTTATTTTACGCACACAATTGAGGTTATTGCTTAACAACCTTCACGCTTTCAATTTCCTTGTTTTCAATTCTCAGCACAATGTAATAAACACCGGCCGGTAAAATATTATTGTTGTTGTCTGTGCCATCCCACGGTATTTGGCAGCTGCCCGGCAGTTGTTTTCCGCTTTGCAGGGTTTTGACCAATAAACCTGCGTTGTTGTACACTTCGATGTTAACGCGGGCGGATTTATCCCATTGTGCCGAAATGGTGGTTTGGATGCTGAAAGGGTTGGGATAGACCTGAAGGTTTGGCGTTGGGCGTTTGGTGTTGGGCGTTGGGTGTTGTTCTTCTGTACCCACGGTGGGATTCCACTCGTAAGCACCCATGTCGATCTTACCATTAAAGATGCGGGGGTTGCCGGCAAGGTCGGTGTCGGGCATGTGGTCGAGGATAAACTGCGGCAAATCGAGTGTGCCGGCATCAATGCAGGGCGACTCATCGGAAAGGTTGTAGGGAAACTCTTCGCCGCCGTAAAACAGGGGGTCGGTGTCGATGTTGGTGGTGTCGTAGTAGTAGGCAATACCGGCCGGATTGAAAAAAGCACTTTCTCCTCCCCAAACTAACGAATTGTAAATATGCACGTCAGGTGTTGTATAAGGTGGGTAATAATCTTTATACAAACCTATTTCCAAGGGTTCGTTTTTGTAAAACAGTGAGTTATAGATTTTAACTTTCGAGTCGTTTCCAATATTAAACGAAGCACCTGTTTGTGAATTAACTGCAATGTTGTTGGCAAAAGTGCAGTTTATTATGTTGGCGGTTACATCATTTAAAGACAAATTACCTCTTACACTATAGTTTTGAATTGTACTGTCTTTATTACCAGCAAACAAACAACCAACAATATTCATCGACATGGTATCATGATAAGTACCTGTTGTCAGAAAAGCTCTGCCGGATGCCCACCCGTATTCATTTTCAGGATCGGGCACATTGTTTTCCAGTGTGCAGTTTCATAAATTAATGTGCGAGTTAGTATAACAATACGGATTATTTTCATCCCAATA